>NZ_WJZM01000017.1:0-95170 GCF_021609545.1 Pseudomonas sp. PA-1-6B | reverse complement strand
CCATGGCGCGGGGCGGCTAAACCGGCATCCCTGCCGGTTTACCCCCCAAATCCCTGTCGAATTCCGGCCAGCGTGGTTTAACGGGGCGCCTAAGATCAAAAGCAGATCAAGATCAAGAGCGGCTCGCGTCGCATCGTGGTTACCGTTGAGCTAACAGAGTTATGTAGATACCTATGCCCATCGCGGGCAAGCCCGGCTCCCACAGTGGATCGAATTCCAGATAGGAGGGCTGCAGATCATTCTTACTGGGGAATGCATTTCAAGTGTGGGAGCAGGCTTGCCTGCGATGAGGCCAGTACAAGCGCTGCATCATTACTTGCCGAGCTTGCGCAACTCGTCCGATTCCACCACCCGCACGCCATCCTGTTCCTCCAGCGCCAGGCGCCACATGGCGCGGGCCAGTTCGCAGACTTCAATACCGTGGTACTTACCGGGAATCAGCCGTGACAGCGGCCCGGCCAACTGCTCGGCCAGGCGCGGTTCCAGCCGCTCCCCCAGCAGCAGCGATGGACGTACGATGGTCAACTGCGGCCAGTCTTGCGCTCTCAGCGCCAGTTCCATTTCCCCCTTGACCCGGTTGTAGAACACCGAGGATTTCGGGTCGGCGCCAATCGCACTGATCACGATCAGATGCCGCGCGCCCAGTTCCCGTGCGCGCTTGGCGAAGGCCACCACCATGTCCAGGTCGACCGCACGGAACGCCGCTTCCGAGCCGGCCTTTTTGATCGTGCTGCCCAGGCAGCAGAAGGCAATATCCACGCGGCCGCTCAGTTGCGGCAGGAACACCGCCGGGTCGCCCACCGGGTTTTCCAGGCGTGGATGTTCAGCCAATGGTTTGCGGCTGGGTGCCAGCACGCGGGTCACGGTGGGTTCGTTGAGCAGGCGGTCGAGCAGGTGTTCGCCAGTGAGGCCGGAAGCCCCGGCCAGCAAGATATGCTGCGGTGTCAGGTACATGGTGTTTCCCCCTTGTTACACGTTACAGCTTAGTTGCCTTTGGCTTCCTTGCTATTCATTGAGACGCTTTCGAGCGCCTTTCGTGCCTGCTGTTTACGTAATAATTGCCAATGGGCGATCACGCCTTTAGGGGCCCAGATCTGCGGTTCGGAGGCTTCGAAGTTGTCCGCCTGTTCGCGTTCGGCCACGTGCAGTTGCGCCAGTTTGAAGGCGTGTTGCAAATCATCCGTCTGGTTGAAAGCTTGTGCGAAAAGGGCATCACCGAAATAGGTGAAGTCTGCTTCTTCCGAGCAGCCGAATGACACGCGGTCTGCACGGGAGGCGGTCATGATCAGGGTGCGCTCATCTTTGAGCGCCGGTATGAAACCGCCGGAGTAACACGCGGAGATCACGATGACCTTGTCGCGGTTTTTCAGCGGTGCGAGCACGGCGGCCAGCTCGTCGGCGGGCAGGTCGGCCAGTTCCATGCGCGGTTGGTCGAGCACCAGCTCATGCTCATGGGTGCCATGGCTGGTCATGTAAATGAACACCAGGTCTTCCGGCCCGGTCCGTTCGGCCAGGGTTTGCACCGAGCGGCGCAGGCTTTCACGGGTGGCCAGGGGGCGGTCGGCGATATGGTCGCGGTGGTTGACCAGGCGCACCTGCCCGCGCGCGCCGAAGCGGGTGGCGAGCAGGTTGCTGACGTAGTCGGCCTCGCGCAGGAATACGCTTTGCTTGCCGTCGCCGGCCAGCACCAAGGTGTATAGCTCCACGGCCGGAGTGGACGCGGGCACTGTCGCCAGGGCGTCATCGAGCAAGCGGCCTTGAGCCAGTATGCCGGTCTCCAGAGGGTCGGGCAGCAGCTTGCCCTCGGCGTCGCGCACGCGCAGGCCGTTGACCCAGGTGCCGGACTGCACGGTGCCGTCGGTGAGTACCAGGGTGCCACGGCCTTGATAGTTGTCGCTGTCGAAGCCACCGATATAGAAACTGCCATCGGTGAGGTTCAGGCGCCCTTCGCCGGTAAAGCGCCAGTCACTGAACTGGCCGACATAGTGGCTGCCATCGACCCCGATCAATTCGCCTTTGCCGGTCAGCGCGCCTTCCTTGAACTGGCCGATCCACACATCGCCGTCGGCGTTCTCGTAGCGACCTTTGCCATTGAGCTGGTTCTGTTTGAACTGGCCGACATAGATATCGCCTTCGGCGCTATTGAAAGTGCCATTGCCTTCCAGTTGGCCATCGACAAAGCGGCCGCTGAACTGGTTGCCGCTGTCGTCATTGCGCTGGCCTTCGCCATTGGGCTTGCCGTGGGTGAACTGGCCCTGGTACTGGCTGCCGTCGGCCAGTTCCAGGCGGCCGAGGCCTGAGTACTGGTCGTCCTGGAATTCGCCGCGATAAGTCATCTGCCCCTCTTTGAGGGTGCCTTCGCCGTTGCGTCGGCCGTTCTTGAAACCGCCCACGTAGCTGCTGCCCGAGGTGGTCAGGCTACCCTGGCCATCAAACAGGCCCTGCTTGAATTCGCCTTTATAGACTTCGCCATTGCTGCCATGCCATTCGCCCTGGCCGTGCCACTGGCCTTTGTCGAACTGGCCGGCGTACCAACTGCCATTGGGGTAGTCCACCCGGCCTTGGCCTTGCAGCAAACCGTTGACCACATCGCCACGGTAGCGGCCGCCATCGGGCAAACGCGCATCGGGCGGCAACAGCGATTCGCCGTCTCCGCAAGCGGTGAGCAACAGGGCAAGGGCAAGAGGAGCGAGTGGGCGCATAGCGGGATCCGGATAATTGAGCGCCGAGTATGCCGTAGCCGGGGTGCCGAACCTAGTGGTCTATGCGCAGGATCTACCACCTGTAGGAGCGGGCTTGCCCGCGAAAAACTCACAGGCGCCGCATTTGTTCAGCAAGCACGCGTTATCGCTGACGACCTTCGCGAGCAAGCTCGCTCCTACAGTGGGGCTGTGGCGATCATACGAAGCAGAGTGACAGCGACTCGGCAATGTAGGCCGGCTTCTCCTGGCCTTCGATTTCCAGGGTGGCGGTGGCCTTGAACAGCCATTGGCCCGGTTTTTTCTCGGTGACGTCAGTGAGGGTGACGTTCAGGCGCACCTTGGAGTTCACTTTCACCGGCTGGATAAAGCGCACGCTGTCCAGGCCGTAGTTGACGGCCATCTTCAAGCCTTCGGGCATGATCAGGATGTCTTCCATCAGCTTGGGCATCAGCGACAGCGACAGGAACCCGTGGGCGATGGTGCTGCCGAACGGGGTCTGCGCCGCCTTGACCGGGTCGACGTGGATGAACTGATGATCGCCCGTGGCTTCCGCGAACAGGTTGATACGCGCCTGGTCGATGGTGAGCCATTCGGAACGTCCCAGTTCCTTGCCGACGTAATCTTTGAGCTGCGCTACGGGTACATAGGGCATTGCGTCTCTCCTTGGATCATCACTTATGTGCCCGTTGATAAGGGGCGTTTTTATGGGTTACAGAGAACCAATGTAGATCATCATGGGCAATCAGCCTGGTCAACCCAACATGCTTTTGGCGAATGCCGGAGCATAGGGCGGGCATGCTTATAATGCGCGCGAGTTTTGAGGGGGGAGAGCGGGATGCTGTTACGTGGCCTGACCTGGCTGGTGCTGTTTCAACTGATCGGCACGGCGATCAATCATTTGCTGGTGCCGGTACTGCCGGGGCCGATCATCGGCTTGTTGCTGATGCTGGGCTTTCTGGTCTGGCGCGGTGAAGTCGGCGAGCCCCTGAGCCTGGCGGCCGGCAGCCTGTTGCGTTACCTGCCGCTGCTGCTGGTGCCGCCGGCCGTGGGAGTGATGGTGTATGCCAAGGACATCGTGGCGGATTTCTGGGCCATCGTCGGGGCGCTGGTGTTGTCGCTGGTGATCGCCATGGGCTTTGTCGGTGTGCTGATGCAGCAGATGGTCAAGCGCAAGGAGAAGGACCAATGATCCTCGACTGGCAGGGCGCCTGGACGGCGGTCATTCATCACCCGCTGTTCGGTATCGGTATCACTCTGGGCGCCTATCAGCTGGTGCTGGCGGGGTTCGAGAAAACCCGCTGGATCTTCCTGCAGCCGGTGCTGGTGTCGATGTTGCTGGTGATCGGCGTGCTGCTCACCTGCGGGCTGAGCTACGCCGAATACCGCAAGAGTACCGAGATCATGGGCATCCTGCTGGGGCCCGCGACCGTGGCCCTGGCGGTGCCGCTTTATCTGAACCTGCGACGGATTCGCCAATTGTTCTGGCCGATATTTACTACGCTGGTGGTAGGCGGGGTATTGGCCACCGGCCTTTGTGTGGCGTTGGGATGGTGGTTCGGGGCCGAGCACAGGGTGCTGATGACCATGGCGCCCAAGTCGGTCACCTCGCCGATTGCCATGCTGGTGGCCGAGCAGATCGGCGGCGTGGCGGCCTTGGCGGCGGTGTTTGTGTTGATCACTGGGGTGGTCGGCGCGATGATCGGTCCAGCGCTCCTGTCGCGCCTGGGTGTACGCAGCCCCGAAGCGCGCGGCATGGCCCTGGGCATGACCGCCCACGCCGTCGGCACTTCGGTAGCCCTGCAGGAAAGCGAAGAATGCGGCGCCTTCGCGGCGCTGGCCATGAGTTTGATGGGCGTGGCCACGGCGGTGTTCCTGCCGTTGGCGGTGTCGGTCATTGTTTAACCCAGGTTTTAAGGAAACCGTTATGAGTCTGGCGCTATTCCCCCTCAACACTGTGCTGTTCCCGGGCTGCACCCTCGACTTGCAGATATTTGAGGCGCGCTACCTGGACATGATCGGCCGTTGCATGAAAAAGGGCGAAGGCTTTGGTGTGGTGTGCATCCTGGATGGCTCAGAGGTGGGCACGGCCCCTGACGGTTATGCGCTTGTCGGTTGTGAAGCGCTGATTCGTGACTTCAAACAGCAGGACAACGGCCTGCTGGGCATTCGCGTCGAAGGTGGCCGTCGTTTCCGCGTGCGTGAGGCCGGCGTGCAGAAAGACCAGTTGCTGGTGGCTGATGTGCAATGGCTGCAAGAATTGCCGGACCAGCCGCTGGGCGAAGAGGACGCCGACTTGCTGGCGTTGCTTGAGGCCCTGGCCGAACACCCGATGGTGGCCTCGCTGGACATGGGCGGCCAGGCCGAAGGCCAGCAAGCCCTGAGCAATCAGTTGGCCTATCTGCTTCCATTTAACGAGGCCGACAAGATCGACTTGCTGCAACTGGATGACCCAGGGCAGCGCCTGGATGCGATCCAGCTGTTGCTCGATGAATTGCAGGGCGAGCTGTTCATCTGATGTTCGGATTTGCCTGACAGGACTTTCAGACTTTGCTCGGTCGCCTCCACTGCGCCGCCTGCACTATTTTCCGATCGCACAACAATGATCGGAGATAACCATGATTCGGCTGACCCCCTCGGAACAAGTCGCGTGGGACGCTTATTTTGTCAGCGTGACCACGCAATTACTCCAGCAGGAAGCCACGCGTGGCGCGGAGTACATCACCGAGCGCGCCGCCGAAATGGCCGATGAGATGCTGCTGGAGCGCCGCGAGCGTTGCGCTGAACGGCGCAGCGCCTCCGTGGGCTGGATCGGCCCGACCAAGGGTCAATAGGCGTACCTGAGCAGTGCGTGGGGCGTACCGGTAAAGGCGATGAAACCGAGCACGGCCACCACGGCGGGCAGCACCAGCCACCAGGCTTTTTGCGACATGGCTGGCAATGGGTTGCGGTGCTCGATCGCCGTCAGGCTGAACGCACACACGGTCATTGCCAGCAAGGTGCCGGCCAGGATGTCCGTGGGCCAATGGGCGCCCAGGTACACCCGCGACAAGGCAATGAACGCCGCGGGAATGCAGCCCAGCAGCATCCAGGTCAGGCGCAGCCGCGTGGGTTGGCCGCGACCGGCCAATACCGCGAGCGCCAGGAAGAAGGCAAAGGCCCCGGAGGCATGGCCGCTGGGCATGCTGAAGCTGGTCAGCGGGTCCGTCAGGATTTCCGGGCGGCCACGGGCGAAAAACAGCTTGGTGCCGGTGTTGATCACTGCCGCGCCAGCGAGGGTGGCGCCGACAAATACGGCGTGGCGCCACTGCCGTGCCAACAGCAACAGGCCAGTGAACACGGCGCTGGCGAAAAACATCTTCTTGAACTCACCCAGTTGGGTGACCCGCACCATCACCTCGTCCAGCCACGGGCTGCGATGTTCCTGCACCAGTGCGCTCAGGCCCTGGTCGAAGTCATTGAGATGGGGGTAGCCGATAAACAGCGCGATTAACAACACCAAGCTGGCGCAACCAATCCACAAAGTGGTGCGCCGATGCCCGCGCCAACTGCTGTTCAAACTCATCCCCAGCAGTACCGCCAGGCACGCCGCGATAATCGCCGCTTCCGGCCAGAAGCCTTCCGGCAACGGCAGGCGGAACGCGGCGCCGGCAGCCCAGCCCGGCAGCAGATAGGCCACGGTCCAACCCGCTGCGGCAATGATGCTCACAGCGGCAAAGCGCGGGAAGGGCATGTCGCACATGCCGGCGACCATGGGCAGCATGGGACGCAATGGGCCGATGAAGCGCCCGACCAACAAGCTGGCGATTCCGTACTTGTGGAAGTAGGTTTCTGCGCCGTTCATCCATTCAGGATGCTGGCGCAGGCCGGGCAGGCGCCGGATGTTCTGATGGAAATGGCGGCCCAGGTAATAGGAAACGCCGTCGCCCAATAAGCCGCCGAGGAAGCCCAGCAGCAGGGTTTCACTCAGCGACAGCGCACCGCTGCCAGCCAACGCGGCGATTGCAAACAGCAATACCGTGCCTGGCACGATCAGCCCGGCAATCGCCAGGCACTCCACACACGCGACAATAAACACTGCCGCTGCCAGCCATTGTGGGTTGAGGGTCAACCAGCCGGTGATGCTATCGAGCCATTGGCCCATACAATCCACTCCATGCATACAAAACAGAATTTGAGACGGTGAAATTCAACTGTGGGAGCTGGCTTGCCTGCGATGGCTGCGGTATGGCCAGCATTGAAGTTGCCTGACGCACCGCTATCGCAGGCAAGCCAGCTCCCACATGGGATGTGTTGCTTGGTTCTGCCCGGTCAAATCAAAAAATAATCCCGGCCTTCGACCTGCCCCCGACGCAGCGGGTTCCGCGTGCAATAAGGCGCATAGCCAGCATCGACGAAACGGTACATCAAGTGCTCATCGCGCCCAGTGGGAATGCCCAGGCGCGTGGTCTGGATAATCTGCGTGGGCACCTGGCCCACGTCTTCGACATACAGCAGTTCCTGGTCGAAGCGCTTGGCATCCCACATCGGCACTTTCAGGCCCAGTGCCTTGCACAGCAGCGTCTGGCCTGCACACAGCTTCTGCGAAGGGCGTGGGCTGCCATCGGGGTTGGGGTTGTTCAGCAGCATCTGCGCCAGGCTCGCCGCACCGGAAATTTCGTCGACCCAGGGATAGGCCGATTTGATCAGCACGGCATTGCCCGGGCCGTGGGCGCTGAAGTTCAACGAATCACCGCCACGGGCGTAGTACATGTAGATATGGCCACCATCCAGAAACAAAGCCTTACGCTTTTCTGTGTAGCCGAGTGAGGCGTGGCTGCCTTTTTCGGCCACGTAATAGGCTTCGGTTTCAATAATTCGCGCCGAAAGCCAGAGATCGCCCACACGATGACGAATGACTTTTCCGAGTAATTCACGCGCAAGCAGTTGCGCATCGCGGTCGAAGAAGCTATCGGGCAGCGGGCTGGCGGGGAGCAGGGGGGGGAAGTCGGGCATGGCGGTCAAGGGTTGATACGGCTAAATGTGACCGAATCATAACAACTCTCACCTTAATTACGGCTGAACCCGGGGTTTTTACAGTTCATTTCGACCATCCGCCCCTCACCGCTGTCAGTCGGGCGGCGTCACAGCTATAATCTGCCGCTTTCCTCTTTGCCAAGACTCCCTGACCATGACTGAGTCCGTTCTTGACTACATGACCCGCCTGGGTCGCGCTGCCCGGCAGGCCTCGCGGTTGATCGCCCGTGCGAGCACCGCGCAGAAGAACCGTGCGCTGCTGGCGGCTGCCGATGCTCTGGATGCTTCGCGCTCCGAGCTGACCGCCGCCAACGAGCTGGACCTGGCCAATGGGCGCGCTAATGGCCTGGAGCCAGCCCTGCTGGACCGCCTGGCGCTGACCCCGGCACGTGTCGACGACATGATCGAAGGCCTGCGTCAGGTAGCCAAGCTGCCTGACCCCATCGGTGAAATTCGCGACATGCGCTACCTGCCGTCCGGCATCCAGGTGGGCAAGATGCGCGTGCCCCTGGGCGTGATCGGTATCATCTATGAGTCGCGCCCGAACGTGACCATCGACGCCGCGAGCCTGTGCCTGAAGTCAGGCAACGCCACCATCCTGCGTGGCGGTTCCGAAGCGATCAATTCCAACCGCGCCATCGCCGCCTGCATCCAGCAGGGCCTGGCCGTGGCCGAGTTACCGGCTGAAGTGGTGCAAGTGGTGGAAACCACCGACCGTGCTGCCGTGGGCGCGCTGATCACTATGCCGGAATTCGTCGACGTGATTGTGCCGCGGGGGGGCAAGAGCCTGATCGAACGCGTCAGCCGCGATGCCAAGGTGCCAGTTATCAAGCACCTGGACGGCGTCTGCCATGTGTTCATCGACATCGCGGCCGACCTCGACAAGGCGATCCGCATTGCCGACAACGCCAAGACCCACCGCTACGCGCCGTGCAACACCATGGAAACCCTGCTGGTGCACGCTGGCATTGCCGAGCGCGTGCTGCCGCCGCTGGCTGCCATCTACCGTGACAAGTCGGTAGAACTGCGCGGTTGCGAGCGCACCCGGGCGTTGCTGGGCGCGGACGTCATCGAGGCGACCGAGCAGGACTGGTACACCGAGTACACGGCCCCGATCCTGTCGATCCGCATCGTCGACGATCTGGACCAGGCCATCGAACACATCAATACCTATGGCTCCAAGCACACCGACGCCATCGTTTCCGAGCATTTCAGCGATGCCCGGCGTTTCCTCAACGAAGTGGATTCCGCTTCGGTGATGGTCAACGCCTCGACGCGTTTTGCCGACGGCTTCGAGTACGGCCTGGGGGCTGAGATCGGTATTTCCACCGACAAGCTTCACGCACGCGGCCCGGTGGGCCTCGAAGGGCTGACCAGTGAGAAGTACGTGGTGTTTGGCGACGGTCATGTGCGCACTTGATGACTAAACGCATCGGGCTGCTCGGCGGTACTTTCGACCCCGTGCACATTGGCCATTTGCGCAGTGCCCTGGAAGTTGCGGATGCCCTTGCGCTGGATGAGCTGCGCCTGCTGCCCAATTTCCGGCCGCCCCATCGCGACACGCCGCAGGTGGCCGCCGAGCAACGCCTGGAAATGGTGCGTGTTGCCGTAGAAGGTATATCGCCGCTGGTGGTGGACGATCGCGAACTCAAGCGCGATAAACCGTCCTACACTATCGACACCCTGGAGCTGATGCGCGCCGAATTGGCCGCGGATGACCCACTGTTTCTGCTTTTGGGCTGGGACGCATTTTGCGGCCTGCCCTCTTGGCACCGCTGGGAGGAACTCCTCCAGCATTGCCACATCCTGGTTTTGCAACGCCCGGATGCCGACAGCGAACCGCCGGATGCCTTGCGCAACCTGCTGGCCGCGCGGTCGGTAAGTGACCCCTTGGCCCTGACCGGGCCGAACGGGAATATTGCATTCGTCTGGCAGACCCCGCTTGCGGTGTCCGCCACCCAGATCCGTCAACTGCTGGCCAGCGGGAAGTCGGTACGTTTCCTGGTGCCTGACGCGGTCCTGGCCTACATCGATGCGCACGGGCTTTACCGTGCGTCGAACTGAAAAGGCGCGCTTGAACGCACGAACCGTGCAGCAAGCGCCCGAACATACGAGCAAAACGAGTTTTATATGACGAACAAAGACGTAAGCAAAGTTAAGCGCAAAGGCACCTTCAAAAGCGCGCCGCTGCCGGTTGAAGCCCATGTCGGCCCGGAACTGGCTGGCGAAGAGCTGGTGAAAGTCGCCGTGGCTGCCCTGGAAGACGTTAAAGCCCAGGACATCCAGGTGCTGGACGTGCGCGACAAGCAGAGCATCACCGACTTCATGATCATCGCCACCGGTACCTCCAACCGCCAGATCGGCGCGATGCTGGACAAGGTTCGCGAAGCCGTCAAAGCCCAGGGCGTCAAGCCACTGGGTGAAGAAGGCAAGGGCGACAGCGACTGGGTGCTGCTGGACATGGACGATGTGATCGTTCACATGATGACCTCCAACGCTCGCCAGTTCTACGACCTGGAACGTCTGTGGAAAGGCGCCGAGCAGAGCCGTGCCGCCGATGGCAAGCACCACAGCCCGGAAGTGGGCCACGCGCACTTCGACAAGCTCAACAAAGACCAGGAATAAGGAACGGCTGTGCGCCTGCGTCTGATCGCTGTCGGTTCACGCATGCCCAAGTGGGTGGAAGAAGGCTGGCACGAATATGCCAAGCGTCTGCCCGCTGAGCTGTCGCTTGAGCTGGTGGAAATACCGCTCAATACCCGGGGCAAGAACGCCGACGTGGCGCGCTTTATCCGTCAGGAAGGCGAAGCCATGCTGGCCAAGGTCGGCCCCAATGAGCGCATCGTCACCCTTGAAGTGCACGGCAAGCCCTGGAGCACCGAGCAACTGGCGGTGGAGCTGGATCGCTGGCGCCTGGATTCGCGCACGGTCAATTTCATGGTCGGCGGCCCGGAAGGGCTGGCGCCGGAAGTCTGTGCGCGGGCCGATCAGCGTTGGTCGCTGTCGGCGCTGACGTTGCCGCACCCGTTGGTAAGGATTCTGATCGGTGAACAGCTGTATCGCGCCTGGACAGTTCTGTCCGGGCACCCTTACCACAAATAGTCTGCGCCGCCCCGATGACCCAACCGATCCGCATCAAGGACCACGAGAAAGACGCACGTCTGGTACGCGCGCGGGTGGTGTTCGGTGCTGTCTTGGTGGTGGTGCTGATGTGCGTGCTGATTGCGCGGCTGTATTTCCTCCAGGTGATCCAGTACGACTATCACTCCACGCTGTCGGAAAACAACCGGGTGCATGTGCAGCCGATTCCCCCGACCCGTGGGCTGATTTTCGACCGCAATGGCGTAGTGGTTGCCGATAACCGGCCCAGCTTCAGCCTGAGCATGACCCGTGAACGCTCCGGCGACTGGAAGCAGGTCCTCGATGTCATCGTCGAGGTGCTGCAACTGACGCCGGAAGACCGGGCCGTCTTCGAGAAGCGCATGCGGCAGGGGCGCCGGCCGTTCGAGCCGGTGCCGATCCTGTTCGAGCTGACCGAAGAGCAGATCGCCCGTATTGCGGTGAACCAGTTCCGCCTGCCGGGTGTGGAAGTGGTGGCGCAGTTGGTGCGGCATTACCCGCAAGGGCCGCACTTTGCCCACTCCGTTGGCTACATGGGGCGGATCAACGAGAAAGAGCTGAAAACCCTCGACCCGATCAACTACAGCGGCACCCATCACATCGGCAAAACCGGTATCGAGCGCTTCTACGAGGCCGAGTTGCATGGCCAGGTAGGTAACGAGGAAGTCGAGACCAATGCGCGTGGCCGCGTATTGCGCGTGCTCAAGCGCACCGATCCGGTGCCTGGCAAGGACATTGTCCTGAGCCTGGACATCAAGTTGCAGGAAGCTGCCGAGATGGCCCTGGGCGGTCGGCGGGGTGCCGTAGTGGCGCTGGACCCGAAGACTGGCGAAGTGCTGGCGATGGTCAGCCAGCCCAGCTTCGACCCCAACCCGTTTGTGACTGGCATCAGCTTCAAGGCCTACGCCGAGCTGCGTGATTCCATCGACCGGCCACTGTTCAACCGTGTGTTGCGCGGCCTGTACCCGCCGGGCTCGACCATCAAGCCGGCGGTGGCGATTGCCGGCCTGGATGCTGGCGTGGTCACGGCCTCAAGCCGGGTGTACGACCCTGGCTACTACATGCTGCCAAACTACGATCACAAGTACCGTAACTGGAACCGCTCCGGTGACGGCTATGTCGACCTGGACACCGCGATCATGCGCTCCAACGACACCTATTTTTACGACCTGGCCCATAAACTGGGAATTGATCGGCTGTCTGCCTACATGGGCAAGTTCGGTCTCGGTCAGAAAGTCTCCCTGGACATGTTCGAAGAATCCCCCGGCCTGATGCCGTCGCGGGAGTGGAAGCGTGCGACCCGACGCCAGGCGTGGTTCCCCGGCGAAACCCTGATCCTGGGTATCGGCCAGGGCTATATGCAGGCCACTCCGCTGCAACTGGCCCAGGCCACGGCGCTGGTGGCGAACAAAGGCGTGTGGAACCGACCGCACCTGGCCAGAACCATCGAAGGCGAAAAACCGGTGGACGACAATCCGATTCCTGACATCGTGCTGCGTGACCCGTCCGACTGGGCCAAGGTCAACCACGGCATGCAGCAGGTGATGCACGGCGCTCGCGGCACTGCGCGCAAGGCGGCGGTCGGCGCGCAGTACCGCATTGCCGGCAAGAGTGGTACGGCCCAGGTGGTCGCGATCAAACAGGGCGAAAAGTATGACCGCTCCAAGGTGCAGGAACGCCACCGCGACCACGCCTTGTTTGTCGGCTTTGCCCCGGCGGAAGACCCGAAAATCGTGGTGGCAGTGATGGTCGAGAACGGCGAGTCCGGCTCCGGCGTCGCGGCCCCAGTGGTACGCCAGGTGATGGACGCCTGGCTGCTGGCCGACGATGGCCGGCTCAAGCCCGAGTATGGCGGCCCCCCTTCAAGCCCCGAGGTTACGGCCCGTGAAGAGTAATTTTGACCGCATCCTCTCCAGCGAAGATGTGATGCGTCGCCGTGCGACGTTGCTGCAACGCATGCACATTGATGGCCCCCTGCTGATCCTGCTGCTGACCCTGGCAGCCGGCAGCCTGTTCGTGCTGTATTCGGCCAGCGGCAAGAACTGGGACCTGCTGATCAAGCAGGCGTCCTCGTTTGGCCTGGGCCTGCTGTCGATGGTGGTCATCGCCCAACTGGAGCCGCGTTTCATGGCGCGCTGGGTGCCCTTGGGGTATGTCGCCGGCGTGTTGCTGCTGGTGGTGGTGGACGTCATGGGCCACAACGCCATGGGCGCCACACGCTGGATCAACATCCCCGGGGTGATTCGCTTCCAACCGTCGGAATTCATGAAGATCCTGATGCCGGCCACCATTGCCTGGTACCTCTCCAAGCGCACCTTGCCGCCGCAGCTCAAGCACGTGGCGATCAGCCTGATCCTGATCGGCGTGCCCTTTGTGTTGATCGTGCGCCAGCCGGACCTTGGCACCTCGTTATTGATCCTCGCCGGTGGCGCGTTCGTATTGTTCATGGGCGGCCTGCGCTGGCGCTGGATCCTCAGCGTGCTGGCAGCCGCCGTGCCCGTGGCCGTGGCCATGTGGTTCTTCTTCATGCACGACTACCAGAAGCAACGGATCCTGACGTTCCTCGACCCGGAGAGCGATCCGCTGGGCACTGGCTGGAACATCATCCAATCCAAGGCGGCCATCGGTTCCGGCGGGGTATTTGGCAAGGGATGGTTGCTGGGCACCCAGTCTCACCTGGACTTCTTGCCCGAGAGCCACACCGACTTCATCATCGCGGTGATGGGCGAAGAGTTCGGCCTGGTGGGCATTTGCGCGTTGTTGCTGATTTATCTGCTGTTGATTGGTCGCGGCCTGGTGATCACTGCCCAGGCGCAAACGCTGTTCGGCAAATTGCTCGCCGGCAGCCTGACCATGACTTTTTTTGTTTACGTTTTCGTCAACATCGGTATGGTCAGTGGCCTGCTGCCGGTGGTTGGGGTGCCGTTGCCATTCATTAGCTACGGCGGAACTTCGCTGGTGACATTGCTGTCAGCGTTTGGGGTTTTGATGTCGATTCATACGCATCGCAAGTGGATCGCACAGGTTTGAATAAGGTGAAGATGTCAATGCAAGTAATGCGCGGCTGGGCGACTCGGCATGCGACCTGGATGGGCCTGATCGGGCTGCTGGGGGCAACGCAAGAGGCGCAGGCCGGTGACTACGATGGCTCTCCCCAGGTTGCCGAATTTGTCGGTGAGCTGACCCGCGACTACGGTTTTGCCGGCGAGCAACTGATGGGCGTGTTCCGCGAAGCCCAGAAAAAGCAGGCAATCCTCGACGCCATTTCCCGGCCCGCCGAACGCGTAAAGCAGTGGAAGGACTATCGCCCGATGTTCCTCACTGATGCGCGCATCGCCCGCGGCGTGGATTTCTGGCGTCAGCACGAGGCAGTCCTCGCTCGTGCCGAGCAGGAGTACGGCGTGCCAGCCCAGGTGATCGTCTCGATCATCGGCATCGAAACTTTTTACGGGCGCAACACCGGCAGCTACCGGGTGATCGACGCTTTGTCGACGCTGGGCTTCGATTACCCGCCCCGCGCCGAGTTCTTCCGCAAGGAACTGCGCGAATTCCTGTTGCTGGCCCGCGAAGAGCAGGTCGACCCGTTGAGCCTCAAGGGCTCCTACGCCGGGGCGATGGGCTTGCCGCAGTTCATGCCGAGCAGCTTTCGCGCCTATGCGGTGGATTTTGACGGTGACGGGCACATCAATATCTGGAGCAACCCCGACGATGCCATCGGCAGCGTGGCCAGTTACTTCAAGCGCCACGGTTGGGTCGCCGGCGAGCCGGTGGTTATCCGCGCCGATGTCACGGGCGAGCGCGCCGACGAGGGCCTGACCCAAGGTATCGAACCGGTCAAGACCGTCGGGGAGTTGCGAGCGCTGGGCTGGTCGAGTCAGAATGCGCCACGCGACGACATGCCGGTGACGGCATTCCGCCTGGAAGGCGCAAATGGCCCTGAATACTGGATGGGCCTGAAGAATTTCTACGCAATCACGCGTTATAACCGCAGTGTGATGTACGCCATGGCCGTGCATCAGCTGTCAGATGAGCTGGTTCAAGCACGGGGCAACAAGTAATGCGGGTATCGCCGTTCAAAAAACCGCTCAAGCTGGTGGCGTTCGCCGCGTTGTCCTTGTTGGTAGCCAGTTGTTCCACCACCCCTAACCGTGCGCCGGCCAAGAAGGCGGGCGGTGCGGTGGTGCGCGCCCAGCCGGGCCTGGACATCAACCGTGCGCACAAAGATGGCGCGCCGTGGTGGGATGTGGATGTGTCGAAGATCCCGGACGCCACGCCGACGCTGCACACCGGCCCGTACAAGGCCAACCCCTATACCGTGCTGGGCAAGAATTACTTCCCGCTGCAGGAATCCAAGACTTACGTGCAGTCGGGCACCGCGTCCTGGTACGGCACCAAGTTCCATGGCCAGAACACCGCCAACGGCGAAGTGTATGACCTGTATGGCATGAGCGCGGCCCACAAGACCCTGCCGCTGCCCAGCTATGTGCGCGTGACCAACCTGGACAACAATCGCACCGTGATCCTGCGGGTCAATGACCGTGGGCCGTTCTATTCGGACCGGATCATCGACTTGTCCTACGCGGCCGCCAAGAAACTCGGTTATGCCGAAACCGGCACCGCACGGGTCAAGGTCGAAGGCATCGATCCGGCGCAGTATTGGGCCCAGCGTGGCAAACCCGCGCCGTTGATGCTCAACGAACCGCCAACCCCGCAACCGCAAGTGACGGCCTCCACCGGCAAGATCGAGCAATGGACCCCGCCACCTGCGCAGCATGCGCCTGATACCGTGGTGGTGCCTCACGCGGCAGCGGGCGCCTCCATGGCCGGTGGGCAATACCTGCAGGTCGGCGCTTTCGCCAACCCGGATGCGGCAGAACTGTTAAGGTCCAAGCTCAGCGGCATGGTCAGCGCGCCGGTCTTCATCAGTTCCATCGTGCGTAACCAGCAAACCTTGCACCGTGTACGCATGGGCCCTATCGGCTCGCCGAGCGAGGTGGCGCAAGTGCAGAACAGTGTGCGCCTGGCCAACCTGGGGCAACCCAGCGTGGTCACCGCAGAATAAGCAGTAACGGATTGATGGCTCAGACGCGCATGCGCGCTTGAACCCTGGTTGTTGGCTCGTTGAACAATAAAAACCCAGGGGCAAGGGGTGAGCGGGCAACCGAACACGTGACAGTCTGGAAGCGGGCTGTCTGAATAGTTTTGCCCGCGAGGGCAAGTTTCCATAAGCAATTTCGAGAGACGGATGAACATCACCACCTTAGCCAAACGTACGTGCCTGCTTATCTCGCTGATCATCACCCCAGCCGCCTGGGCGGTTGAAATGGTGCCGGCCTCCCCGCAACTGGCCGCCAAGTCGTGGGTCCTCATGGACGCCGCCAGTGGCAACGTGCTGGTCGAAAGCGGCGGTGATGTACGCCTGCCGCCTGCCAGCCTGACCAAGCTGATGACCGCCTACATCGCGACCCTGGAAATTCGTCGCGGCCAGATCGGCGAAAACGACCCGGTTACCGTCAGCGAAAACGCCTGGCGTACCGGTGGTTCGCGGATGTTCATCAAGGTGGGTTCGCAAGTCACCGTGAGCGACCTGCTGCACGGCATCATCATCCAGTCCGGTAACGACGCCAGCGTCGCCCTGGCCGAGCACATCGCCGGCAGCGAAGATGCCTTCGCCGACATGATGAACAAGACGGCCGGCGAGTTGGGCATGACCAACAGCCACTTCATGAACCCGACTGGCCTGCCGAACCCAGAGCACTATTCGTCGGCTCACGACATGGCGATCCTGGCGCGCGCCATCATCCGCGTTGACCCGGTGCACTACGCGATCTACTCCCAGAAGGAGTTCTTCTGGAACAACATCAAGCAGCCTAACCGCAACCTGTTGCTGTGGCGCGACAAGACCGTCGATGGCCTGAAAACCGGCCACACCGACGAAGCTGGCTACTGCATGGTGTCGTCCGCCGTACGTGATGGCCAGCGCCTGATCGCCGTGGTATTCGGCACCAACAGCGAGCAGGCCCGTGCGGCCGAGACGCAAAAGCTGCTGACTTACGGCTTCCGCTTCTTCGAAACCCAGACCTTCTACCAGAAGGGTGCTGAGCTGGCGACTGCACCGGTTTGGAAGGGCGCAACCTCGCAAGTCAAGGCCGGCCTGGCCGACGACCTGACCCTGACCATGCCTAAAGGCCAGCTCAAAAAGCTCGCCGCCAGCATGACCCTGAACCCGCAATTGGTTGCGCCAATCGCCAAGGGTGATGTGATCGGCAAGGTCGAAGTGAAGCTGGACGACAAGGTGGTGCACAGCGCCGACCTGATCGCGCTGGACGCTGTCGAGGAAGGTGGTATCTTCCGCCGCGTATGGGATAGCATCCGTCTATTCTTCTACGGCTTGTTCAACTGATTGTGTGCACCTGCAAAGCCCCGCGTTGATCCAGCGCGGGGCTTTGCCCGTCGCCACGGCTTAGCGCTTACGAGGCTGTTCTGCCATGACCGATAAAGACGTAGAAGTAAAGGCGCCAAAGATCGAATTCCCTGTGACGGATTATCCCGTCAAGGTGATCAGCGATACCGGTGTCGGCCGCAAGGACAAGATTCTCGAGATCGTCAGGAAGCACGCGACGATCAACGACAACCGCGTGGACGAGCGCCAAAGCTCCACCGGCAAGTACACCACGATCCAGTTGCACATCGTTGCGACCGATCAAGACCAGCTCTACAACATCAACAGCGAACTGCGAGCCACCGGCTTCGTGCATATGGTGCTGTGATGTCGCAAGTCCTGGGCTTTCGCGAGCTCGGCCGGATGGCATACGAGCCGGTCTGGCATGCCATGCAGCGCTTTACCAATGAGCGCGGCACTTCGGCCCCGGATGAAATCTGGCTGGTGGAACACCCGCCGGTATTCACCCAGGGCCAGGCCGGCAAGGCCGAGCACTTGCTGCTGCCGGGTGATATTCCGGTGGTGCAGGTCGACCGAGGGGGTCAAGTGACTTACCATGGGCCCGGTCAACTGGTGGCCTACCTGCTGCTGGACGTGCGCAAGCTGGGGTTTGGCGTGCGCGACCTGGTCAGCCGCATGGAGACGTGCCTGATCGAGCTGTTGGCCAGTTACGGCGTGACCGCCGTGGCCAAGCCCGATGCACCGGGTGTATACGTGGATGGCGCGAAAATCGCCTCCCTGGGGCTGCGCATTCGCCACGGTTGTTCCTTTCATGGCCTGGCCTTGAATGTGGACATGGACCTGGCGCCGTTTCGGCGCATCAACCCGTGCGGTTACGCCGGGCTTGCGATGACCCAGTTGAGTGACCATGCAACATCCATAGAATTTGCCGAGGTAAGTGCCCGGCTGCGCGCGCAGCTCGTCAAACACCTCGACTATGCAGAGCAGACGACCCTGACGGGCGGAATCGATTGATATGACTACTGATGTTGTGCAAACCATGATCCCGACGCTGGACATCACTGAGCGTCCAGCCCCGGCCCCGCGTGCCAAGGTGGAAGCCGGCGTCAAGCTGCGCGGCGCCGAGAAGGTTGCACGCATCCCGGTCAAGATCATCCCGACCACCGAACTGCCGAAGAAACCTGACTGGATTCGCGTGCGCATCCCGGTTTCGCCGGAAGTCGACCGTATCAAGTCGCTGCTGCGCAAACACAAGTTGCACAGCGTATGCGAAGAAGCCTCCTGCCCGAACCTGGGCGAGTGCTTCTCTGGCGGCACCGCCACCTTCATGATCATGGGTGACATCTGCACCCGTCGCTGCCCGTTCTGCGACGTCGGCCACGGCCGTCCGAAGCCGTTGGACGTCAATGAGCCAGAAAGCCTGGCCATCGCCATCGCCGACCTGAAGCTCAAGTATGTGGTGATCACCTCCGTGGACCGCGACGACCTGCGTGACGGCGGTGCCCAGCACTTTGCCGACTGCATCCGCGAGATCCGCAAGCTGTCGCCCAACGTGATGCTCGAAACCCTGGTGCCGGACTACCGTGGCCGTATGGACGTCGCCCTGGAAATCACCGCTGCCGAGCCGCCGGATGTGTTCAACCATAACCTGGAAACCGTGCCGCGCCTGTACAAGGCGGCGCGCCCGGGTTCGGACTACCAGTGGTCGCTGACCCTGCTGCAGAAATTCAAGCAGATGATGCCGCACATCCCGACCAAGTCCGGCTTGATGCTGGGCCTGGGTGAAACCGACGAAGAAGTCATCGAAGTCATGAAGCGCATGCGCGAACACGACATCGACATGCTGACCCTGGGTCAGTACCTGCAACCGTCCCGCAGCCACTTGCCGGTGCAGCGCTTCGTGCACCCGGACACCTTCGCCTGGTTCGCCGAGGAAGGCTACAAGATGGGCTTCAAGAACGTGGCCTCGGGCCCGTTGGTGCGGTCTTCGTACCACGCCGATGAGCAGGCCAAGCTGGTCAAGGCGAGCCTGGTTTCGTAAGCCGCTCCAGGATCAATGTGAAATGCGGGCTTGTGTGGGAGCTGGCTTGCCTACGGTAGCATCACCTCGGTGTCACTGATGCACCGAGGCGCTTGCATCGCAGGCAAGCCAGCTCCCACATTTCGTTCTGCGTCATATAGGGAGAACCATGGATGACCGCCGCCGTACCTGCACTGCGTCCCGAAGGCACCCTCGGCCTGATCGCCCCCGCCGGCCCCGCCGCGCTGGATGTTGAAAAAGCCCGGCAATGGATGCGTGCCCGTGGCTACGACCTGCACATTTTCCCTGGTGTACACGAGCGCGACGGCTACCTGGCCGGTAGCGATGAAGTGCGCCAGCGCGATTTGCATGCCGCCTTCGCCAACCCCGACATCGATGCCATCCTCTGCCTGCGTGGCGGCTATGGCACGCCCCGTTTGCTGGATGCCGTGGACTTCGACCTGCTACGCGCCAATCCCAAGCCGTTTGTGGGCTACAGCGATATCACCGCCTTGCACCTGGCGATCAACCGTTATGCCGGCTTCGTGACCTTTCACGGCCCAATGCTCAACGCCGACCTGCTCGGCGGCAAACAGCCACCCACCGAGTCCTCCTTGTTCAGCCTGCTGCGTGGCCAACGGGGCGCCGGCAGTGTGCTGCCGCACCCGATGGCCTACCCGCTGACCACAATCGAGCCGGGTGTGGCTTGTGGGCGCTTGCTGGGCGGTAACTTGTCGATGATCGCCGCGGTCATGGGCACGCCGTACGAAATAGACGCTGACGGCATCATCCTGTTTATCGAAGACGTCAACGAACCGCTCTATCGCATCGACCGATTGCTGACTCACCTGCGCTTGGCTGGCAAGCTGGCTCAGGTCGCCGGTGTGCTGGTAGGGGATGTGGCCGGTGTGGATAGCGCGGCGTTGGCGCATCTGCTGAAGCAGACCTTTGAGCCGCTGTGCATTCCAGTGCTGGCAGGCTGGCGCAGTGGGCATTGCGACCCGAACCTGACATTGCCGGTGGGCGCCTTGGTGCGCCTGGATGCGGGGGAGCAGCGGGTGGTGTTGGAGCAGGATGTAGTGTTCAAGGCTTGAGATAGTTATCGCTTATCAGGGCCTATCGGGAGCAAGCCCCCTCCCACATTTTGAAATGCATTCCAAGTGTGGGAGCTGGCTTGCCTGCGATGGCGGTGGTCGCGGTTTACTGACCCTGCAGCGATTCCAGCAACTTCACCGTCGGATACCCATCCGCCGGCCAGCCCAACGCCTGCTGTGCAGCCCGAATCGCCTTGCGCGTGTTGGCGCCAATAATCCCGTCGGCATTACCCGCGTCATACCCTTTGGCGCTGAGCGCCGTTTGCAGGTCAATGCGTTGCGAACGGCTCAGTGGCCGCTCATCTTTTGGCCAACTGCCCCGAATCACACCGCCGCCGCCAAATCGCTCCGACAGCAAGCCAACCGCCAGTGCATAGGACGACGAATTGTTGTACTTGAGGATCGCGCGGAAGTTATCCAATACCAGGAATGCCGGGCCACGGTAGCCGGCCGGTAACAGCAGGGCGGCGGACAACTGGTCGACATTGGCCGGCAGGCTCACGCCAGGGGGGAGTTGGATGCCCAGCTGCAACCATTGCGCCACGGTCTTGCGCACGCCGCCATCGGCCAGGCTGTAGTCGAAGCCAGACGGCAGCGGCTGCACTTCAACGCCCCATGGCTGGCCTTTCTGCCAGCCGGAGCTTTGCAGGTAATGCGCCGTGGAGGCGAGGGCGTCAGACGGGCTGTTCCAGATATCGCGGCGACCGTCACCGTCGAAGTCCACGGCATGGGTGTTGTAGGTGGTCGGGATGAACTGGGTCTGGCCCATCGCCCCGGCCCAGGAACCTTTCATCTGGTCGGCCTGAATATCGCCATGCTGGATGATCTGCAGCGCTGCCAGCAACTGCGCTTGCGCAAAGGCCGGACGACGTCCTTCATAGGCCAGGGTGGCCAGGGAGCGGATCACCGAGTTATTGCCCTGGAAAGCGCCGAAGTTGCTCTCCATGCCCCACACCGAGACCAGCGCCTGGCGGTCGACGCCATAGCGTTGCTCGATGCTTTGCAGAATATCGGCGTACTTGACCAGCAGTGCCTGGCCATTGCGCACGCGCACCGGCGACAGTGCACCGTCGAGGTATTCCCACACCGGGCGGGAGAATTCCGGTTGGCTGCGGTCGGCGCGAATCACCGCCATATCAGGGGTGACGCCGGCAAAAGCGTTATCGAACACGGCCGCAGTGATCCCGGCTTGCAGCGCTTGAGCACGGAAGCCAGCTTGCCATTCGGCAAAGGTCTGGGTCGGCTGGATATCGAGATTGTCCACCGCCAACGGGGCCACCACGGCAGGCGCGATAGCCGGGGCCGTCTGGAGCTTGGGCAGGGGTTGAGCGTCCGCAGCGGTAGGTTTTTCGGCGCAGGCGACGAGCAGAATGAGGCTGGAGGCAGCGATCAATTGGCGTAGGTGCCAATGACGAGAAAGACGAGAGGGCATGCACAGGTCCAGGGGGTTACAAATCAGGTACAGACCTTATCATGCCAGAGGGGCGCTTGCCTTCAGGCAGCCAGAAAGTAAGAAGCCTCCCAGCTATTAGACTGGAAGGCTTCGCGGCGGTAGCTGCCTTTGCCCTTGCCGGCGCGTTCCTGACGGCTGCGGAACAGTGGCTGGGCGATGATGGATTTGGCTTTGTTGGGGCCATGCTTGGATGGCTTTTTGCTCATGATGGATTCTCTCGCTTGGGGGTGGAATGCAGCGGTGCAAATCATCTGCCGAAGTGGGCCGGCTGTAAAGCCCGTCGATAGGTGGGAAATGTCGCAAATAAGCAATGGGCAGAGTCAATGTGGGAGCTGGCTCCCGCGACGGCCTGACAGCCGGCGCCTATCTCCCTGGCGCCCCAGGATCCCAATGTGGGAGCTGGCTTGCCTGCGATGGCGGCCTGGCAGTCAACACAGTTGGATGGTGTACATATCCATTGCTGCGGTAACGGCCACCTAGGGTTCCGCTCTGACAGCGGGTTACTTTTGGAAGGACCCAAAAGTAACCAAAAGGTCCTCGCCCCACCACTCGGCACCTCGCTTGGGCTCGGTGTGCCCGAACGCAGGCTTGAATCCGTGGGCCGCCGCCACGCGCCATCCATGGCGCGGGGCGGCTAACCCGGCGTCCTGCCGGGTTACCCACGAATTCAAGCCTGCGTTCGGCCAGCGTGGTTTAACGGGGCGCTTAAGATCAAAAGCAGAGCAAGAGCAAGATCAAGATCAAGAGCGGCTCGCTTCGCATCGTGGTTACCGTTGAGCGCTACAGAGCTGTATCAGGAGCAACTGGCCCATCGCCATCGCAGGCAAGCCAGCTCCCACAGGGTTTTGTGGGGTGGTACAGAGGGAGATTACTCGGCAGGCAACGCCAGGCGCTGGCCGGCCATCAACAGCGACAGACGGCTCAGGCTCATCCACGGCGAGCCGGCCGCCTGGCCTTTGATCTGTGCATCGATGCGCTGCGCTTCCAGCAACAGTTGCGCCCAGCGTTGCGCCGAGTGCCGTTGCAGGGCTTTGCTCATCAGGGGTTTGCGCTTGTCCCACACCGGTGGGCGGGCCTGGCTGAAGCATTTGTCCAGCGGTGTGCCCTGGCTGTATTGCAGCGCAATGTTCGCCAACACGCGCAGCTCACGGGCCAGGGCCCAGAGAATCACCGGTGGTTCCACCCCTTCGCCGCGCAGGCCTTCAAGCATGCGCAGGGCGTGGGCGGGTTCGCCGTTGAGGATGGCGTCCACCAGGCCGAACACATCAAAGCGCGCGCTATCGGCCACTGCGCCTTGCACGGTTTCGACGGTGATCTGCCCGTCTTCAGCCATCAGCTTGAGCTTTTCGATCTCCTGGGCGGCGGCAAGCAGGTTGCCCTCGACCCGAGCGGCGATCAGCTCCACGGCATCCTGTGTCGCTGCGAGCCCTGATTGCGACAGGCGCTGACGAATCCACTGCGGCAACTGGTTGCTGTCCACCGGCCAGATCTGGATGAACTGAGTCTGTGGACCTTCAACCAGGGCCTTGCCCCACTTGGTTTTCTGCGCGCTGCCGTCGAGCTTGGGCAGGCTGACCAGCAACACGGTGTCTTCGGCGGGGCGCGAGCAGTACTCCATCAAGGCCGCCGCGCCTTTATCGCCCGGCTTGCCCGAGGGCAGGCGCAGTTCCAGCAGGCGTTTCTCGGCAAACAGCGACATGCTCGCGCCAGCTTGCAGCAGCGTGCCCCAGTCGAAACTGGCGTCGGCGCTGAAGACCTGGCGTTCATCGAAGCCTTGTTGGCGTGCGGCGGTGCGAATAGCGTCGGCCGCTTCCTGGCACAGCAGCGGGTCATCACCGCTGACGATATAGACAGGCGCAAGGCCACCTTGCAGGTGCTTGGCGAGTTGGGCGGGGGCAAGTTTCATAGGCGGGGCGAACGGGGCGCCAGGGGCGCCCCGTCTGGCTTACTCGACAGGGACTTCAACAGGCGACTGTTTCGGTGTGTTGTCTTCATATTCCTGCGCAGCTTTCAGGGCGTCGGCGTCAGCCTTGGCCTTGTTATCGGCCACTTGCTGCAGCTCAGCCAGTTTTTCCGGGGTGAGCATTTGCAGGCGAGTCATCATGCGCTGGATCAGCTCACGACGCATTTCCTTGCGCACCTGGATGGTCTCGGAGTCCGAACCCACCAGGTTGTTGCCATCGTGGCTCACCACTTTCTGCACCTGGATCTTGTCACCCATCAACGGCAACTGATCACGGCCTTGTATTTCGAACATCAGCGCTGTGTTCAGCTCGACGTCGGACGCACGGCCAGCACTGGCGTAGCTGATATTGCGCTGGGTTTCTCGCTCATCCGTCAGGATCAGTTTGTAGGTTGCGCCGTTGTACACGTGCACACCGCTGTTTTCCAGGGTCTGGCGCAGCTGGGTGACGGTTTCGCCGTAGGCGTTGCGGGCGCTGACGTCGAGTTCCTTGAGCGACAGCTCATTGGTGCCGGTGCCGCGCAGCTGGAAGCCGCAAGCGCTCAACAGCACGGCAAGGCCCATAACCAGCAGATTGCGTTTGATCATTTTGTTGCTCCCCTTGAAACCAGGTGGGCCTTATCGGGCCCTAAAGGTTTAGTTCGGCGCGGGGTCAAGCCCCGCGCCCGATCCGATTTAGCTGGCGACAATATTGACCAGTTTTCCGGGCACCACGATCACCTTGCGGATGGTCAGGCCTTCGGTAAAGCGCAGCACGTTCTCATTGATACGTGCAGCTGCTTCAACCTCTTCACGGCTGGCGCTGGCCGGCATGTCGATCTGGCCACGCAGTTTACCGTTAACCTGGATGACCAGTTGCAGCGTGTCCTGTACCAGGGCGCTGTCATCCTGCACCGGCCAGGCGGCATCGATGACGGCACCGCTGTGGCCCAGACGGCTCCACAGTTCATGGCTGATGTGCGGCGTGATCGGCGCGAGCAACAGGGTAACTGTTTCCAGGCCTTCCTGGATCAGCGCACGGTCTTGTTCGGTCGCCTGCGAGGCTTTTTCCAGCACGTTCATCAGCGTCATCACCTGGGCGATGGCGGTGTTGAATTTGTGGTTCTGCCCGACGTCCTGGCTGGCCTGGCGGATAGCCAGGTGGATGCTGCGGCGAACGGCTTTCTGCTCGTCGTTCAACGCGCCGATATCCAGCTTGCCCGGCAGGCCCTGGCTGACATGAGCGTGGGCCAGGCGCCAGACACGCTTGAGGAAACGGTGCGAGCCTTCGACGCCCGAGTCGGACCATTCGGCGCTCATGTCAGGCGGCGAGGCGAACATCATGAACAGGCGGCAGGTGTCGGCGCCGAACTGATCGATCATCGACTGTGGGTCGACGCCGTTGTTCTTGGATTTGGCCATCTTCTCGGTGCCACCGATTTCCACCGGCAGGCCGTCGGCTTTCAACTTGGCGCTGATGACCTTGGCCTTGCTGTCACGCTCAAGCTCGACATCCGCCGGGTTGAACCAGGTGTAGGCGCCGTTGGCTTCGCGGCGATAGTAAGTGTCGGCGATCACCATGCCCTGGGTCAGCAGGTTCTTGAATGGCTCATCGGAGCTCACCAGGCCTTCGTCACGCATCAGCTTGTGGAAGAAACGCGCGTACAGCAGGTGGAGGATGGCGTGTTCGATGCCACCGATGTACTGATCCACTGGCAACCAATGGTCGGCTGCGGATTTCTCCACCAGGCCGCCTTCATAGTGCGGTGAGGCATAACGAGCGTAATACCACGAGGACTCGACGAAGGTGTCCATGGTGTCGGTTTCACGCTTGGCCGGCGCGCCGCATTTAGGGCAGCTGCACTCGTAGAACTCGGGCATGCGCGCCAACGGCGAGCCAGCACCATCCGGCACCACGTCTTCTGGCAGCACGACCGGCAGTTGGTCTTCCGGTACCGGCACGTCACCGCAGGTTTGGCAGTGGATGATCGGGATCGGGCAACCCCAGTAGCGCTGGCGGCTGATGCCCCAGTCACGCAGACGGAACTGGGTGCGCGAGGCACCGAGGTTTTTCTTGATCAGCGCGACTTCCATGGCGTCGAACGCGCCCTGGAAGTCCAGGCCGTCGAATTCGCCGGAGTTGATCAGCGTGCCGTGCTCGCCGTAGGCGTCTTGCCACGGAGCGGGGTTGGTATCACCCGAGCTGGTGCGCACGACCGACTTGATAGGCAGGCTGTACTTGGTGGCGAATTCGAAATCGCGCTCGTCGTGGGCCGGCACGGCCATGACGGCGCCATCGCCGTAGTGCATCAATACGTAGTTGGCGACCCAAACCGGCAGTTTCTCGCCGGTCAACGGGTGCTCGACGAACAGGCCGGTTGGCAGGCCTTTTTTCTCCTGGGTGGCGACGTCGGCTTCGGCCACGCTGCCGCCTTTGCATTCAGCGATGAACGCCTGCAGCTCAGGGTTGTTCTGTGCGGCCTGGGTGGCCAGCGGGTGTTCGGCGGCCACGGCGACGTAGGTCGCGCCCATCAGGGTGTCGGGGCGGGTGGTGAACACCTTGAGTGCGCCGGCTTCGCCGATGGAGTCGACGTTGTACGGGAACTGCACTTCCATGCCCTTGGATTTGCCGATCCAGTTGCGCTGCATGGTCTTGACCTGTTCAGGCCAGCCCGGCAGATCGTCAAGGCTCGACAACAGTTCATCCGCGTAGGCGGTGATCTTGAAGTAGTACATCGGGATTTCGCGCTTTTCGATCAGCGCGCCGGAACGCCAGCCGCGACCGTCGATGACCTGTTCGTTGGCCAGTACGGTCTGGTCGATCGGGTCCCAGTTCACGGTGCCGCTTTTTTTGTAGATCACACCTTTTTCGAACAGGCGCGTGAACAGCCATTGTTCCCAGCGGTAGTAATCCGGCTTGCAGGTGGTGACCTCGCGGGACCAGTCCACCGCCAGGCCCAGGCTGCGCAGCTGGGTCTTCATGTAGGCGATGTTTTCGTAGGTCCACTTGGCGGGCGCCACGTTGTTTTTCATCGCGGCGTTTTCTGCCGGCATGCCGAAGGCGTCCCAACCCATGGGTTGCAACACGTTCTTGCCGAGCATGCGCTGGTAGCGCGAAATCACGTCGCCGATGGTGTAGTTGCGCACGTGCCCCATGTGTAGCTTGCCGCTGGGGTAAGGGAACATCGATAGGCAGTAGTAAGTCTCCTTGCCTGGCTGTTCACTGACTTCAAAGGACTTTTGCTCGTCCCAGAAGGTTTGGGCGGCATTTTCTATTTCACGGGGCTGATATTGTTCGTGCATGGCTACTTTTGAACTGGATAGGGGTGGCCTAATCCTCTTCGGTGCACTGTCCGGGTTGTTCGACACCAAGAAGCGGCGCGTCCGTGCCCAAACCCTGCGGGAAGTGGAGTTACAGGAAGCGCCGTAGCATACATGACCCCACTCTATCGAGGGAAACCCTGATTGCGCGCCAAGGGCCGTCTGTCGCGGCACCGGGCAGGCGCAGCAACGGGGGCTACGCTGTTTAGTGGGGAGCAAGTATTTCTTCAATGAGGTGAGGGGATGGTTGAATCGCAGCGAACTTTAACGAAACCGCAGTTGTATGAAGGATTGATCGACCGTTTGGGTCGGGCATTGGATGCCGCAAGAACCGCAGGCCGATTGCGTGATGAACGGCCTCTGGAGCTGGAGTTGCGAGGCTTGAGCCAGGCGGAGCTTGAATTGATCAAGAACTATCTGGCGTTGAATCACGACCGCGCCCCCCATGGGCAGGCTTCCCCGCCTGCTCATTCGGCCAAGGTCATCTGGCTCAAAGACCTGGCGACCGGCCGCGGGCCAGAGAACTTCCGGTCCGTGCGGTGCAAGTGAGCCCCGCGTTATCCGTTAGCATTATCAAAATGTTGTCGGTAAGGATTGTTGCAAAACCCCGATGCATCTAGGCTTCGGGCATCTTTGGAGATGCCCGATGCCTTTTCGTTATTTCATTAAACAACTGTTGTTGCCGCCCGGTATTTTTCTGCTGTTGTTGGCGTGTGCCTGGTGGTTTCGCCGCAGCCGTCCGCGCCTGGCGGGCTTGTGCTTTGCCCTGGGGCTGGGCGGCATGTGGTTGATCAGCCTGCCAGTGATGGTGCAATGGGGTGCCGGTGCCCTGGAGACAGAGCCGCCTTTGGCCCGGGAAGACTGGGCCACCCTGGCCCAGCGTGCCGATGCGATTGTGGTGCTGGGCTCGGGGCGCGAGCGTGGAGATATTGCGTGGGGCAGCGACCAGCCCACCGGTATTGGCCTGGAACGTGAGCGTTTTGCCGCGCGGCTGGCCAAGGCATCCGGTTTGCCAGTGCTGACCAGCGGCGGCTTGCACTACGGCACGCCGCCCAGTGAGGCCGAGCTGATGGCCGTGTCGATGCAGGATGACTTCGGTGTCACCGTGCGCTGGAAAGAAGAGCGCAGCCGCACTACCTGGGAAAACGCCCAGATGAGCGCCGAGATTTTGTTGCCGCAAGGCATCAAGCGTGTAGTGGTAGTGACCCAGGCCTGGCACATGCCGCGTTCGGTGTGGAGTTTTGAAAAGGCCGGCTTCACCGTGGTGCCGGGGCCGGTGGGCTTTTTGGGTGTCGACCATGGCCGACCGCTGGGTGGCTGGATGCCGGAGGTCAAGGCGGTGTGGCAAAGCGGGCAGTTGATCAATGAAGCGGTGGGGCAGGTGGGGTATCGGTTGTTCTACCGATAGGTGTAACACAGGAGATCAATTGTGGGAGCAGGCAAGCCAGCTCCCACAGGTCAGACCGTTTTGGCCATCCGAGCCGCCAACAGCGCCCAGCCAAAGAGCAGCACACACACAATGATCAACGGCCACGAACGCCATTGCAGGTATGGCGTAAGGTTATGCATCGGCACCACCTCCCCATAGAGAATGCCACGCTCGAACTGCGGGATCTGCGCGGTGATCTGCCCAAACGGGTTGATCAGCCCGGTCACGCCGTTGTTGGTGGCGCGGATCATCCAGCGGCCAGCCTCCAGCGCACGCATTTGCGCCATTTGCAGGTGCTGCAGCGGGCCGATGGAGCGGCCGAACCAGGTGTCGTTGCTGATGGTCAGCAGCAGGTCGCTCTGGGCCGACAGGCCGGCGGCGAATTCGGGGTACACCACTTCATAGCAAATGAACGGCGCAATCTGATAACCCTTGGCCTGCAGCATGGCCTGGTCAGAAGGGCCGCGGGCGAAGTCCGACATGGGCAGGTCGAAGAAGGCAATCAGCCCGCGCAGCATGTCCTGCAGCGGAACGTACTCGCCAAACGGCACCAGTTTTTGCTTGAGGTAGGTGCCGTCGCCTTCGCCGACCACGGTGATGCCGTTGAAGTAGCGCTTCTGGTGGTGCACTTCCTGGCGAATCGGTACCCCGGTGATCAACGCGCTGTCCCGGTCGGCGGCAAACTTGCCCATCATGCCCAGGTAGCCCTCCACGGACTCCTTGAGCACCGGCACGGCAG
The DNA here is from genome assembly GCF_021609545.1 of Pseudomonas sp. PA-1-6B. Taxonomy (NCBI): domain Bacteria; kingdom Pseudomonadati; phylum Pseudomonadota; class Gammaproteobacteria; order Pseudomonadales; family Pseudomonadaceae; genus Pseudomonas; species Pseudomonas sp. PA-1-6B. The sequence goes on along the minus strand of NZ_WJZM01000017.1, from coordinate 65,934 downwards.
TTTCCGGCCAGACCAGCAGGTCGACGCGCTTGGAACTCAGGCTCATGTCGCGGTACAGCGCCAACTGTGCATTGAGCTGGTCCGGGTCCCACTTCATGCTTTGCTCGACGTTGCCCTGAATCGCAGCCACGCTCAGGGGCGCACCAGACGGCGATGTCCAGGCGTGATGCTTGAGTGCCAGGCCAATCGCCCAGGGCGCAACCAGCAATAACAGGCCCGCGCCGATGAAGGCATTGCGCTTGCTGACCAGCAGGCGCGGCAGGTTGCACAGCAATGCGGCAGTGAGCGCGAGGGCGAAGGAAATCAGCCACATCCCACCCAATGGCGCGAGGCCGGTCAACGGCCCATCGAGTTGACTGTAACCGGAGTACAACCACGGGAAACCGGTAAGGAACCAGCCACGAAAGGCTTCCTGGCCGACCCACAACGCGGCGAACGTCAATGCATCCGCCAGTGGTGCTTCGTTACGGCGCAACCAGCGCGCCCATAGCCAGGCGGGCAGGGCAAAGAACCAGGCGATGGCGGCGGTGAACAGCAGCATCAGAAACCCCGCCAGCAGCACCGAAGCGCCGCCGAAGTGGTGGATGCTGTAGTAGATCCAGCTGGTGCCGGCACCAAACAGGCCGAAGCCGAAACACCAGCCACGGCCCAGGGCCTGGCGGGGTGTCAGCTCCCGCAGGCCGATATAGAACAGGCCGACCGCTACCAGCGCCAACGGCCAGATATCGAACGGCGCCAGCGCCAGGGTTGTGATGGCGCCGGCCACCACGGCCAGCAAGTTACCGGGCCAGCCGGGTGAGGTGAGACGGCGCATGTCAGTCCTTAGCGGGCGATGGGTGTCAAACGGATCAGATGGATACGACGGCTATCAGCATTGAGGATGCGGAAGCGATAGGCGCCGATCTCGGTGGTTTCATTACGCTTGGGCAGGTGCCCGAACGCACTCATCACCAGGCCGCCGACGGTGTCGAACTCATCGTCCGAAAACTCGCTGTCGAAGAACTCGTTGAAGTTCTCAATGGGCGTCAGCGCCTTGATCAGGAAGTCACCGCTGGGCAGCGGCTTGATGTAGCTGTCTTCTTCGACGTCGTGCTCGTCTTCGATGTCGCCGACGATCTGCTCCAGCACGTCCTCGATGGTGACCAGGCCGGCCACGCCGCCGTATTCGTCAATCACAATGGCCATGTGATTGTGGTTGGCGCGGAACTCGCGCAGCAGCACATTCAGGCGCTTGGACTCGGGCACGAAGGTGGCCGGGCGCAGCAGGTCCTTGATGTTGAAGCTGTCGCCATTCTCCTTGAGGATCAACGGCAGCAGGTCCTTGGCCAGCAGGACACCCATGACGTCGTCATGGCTTTCACCGATCACCGGGTAGCGCGAATGCGCCGAGTCGATCACGGCCGGGAGGAATTCCCGTGGGGTCTGGGTCGCCTTGATGCTGATCATCTGCGAGCGCGGGACCATGATGTCACGTACTTGCAGGTCAGCCACCTGGATGGCGCCCTCGACGATGGCCAGCGCTTCGCTGTCCAGCAACTTGTTCTGGTGTGCATCGCGCAGCAGCTCCAAGAGCTCCTGGCGGTTTTTCGGCTCGTGGGCAAAAGCCTGGGTCAGTTTACCCAGCCATGACTTCTGCCCGTTGCTCGATCGGTCTTCGCTCATAGCGATTACTCTAAATCCTTTGATATGACAGTTGAGTGTTGATCAGCTTTCGTCGTCTGCATATGGGTCGCGGTGACCCAGTTCTGCAAGCAACGTTCGTTCCAGTGCTTCCATTTCCTCGGCTTCGTCATCGTCTATATGGTCGTAACCCAAGAGATGCAAGCAGCCGTGGATGACTAGATGGGCCCAATGGGCCTCAAGTTCCTTGCCTTGTTCCGCCGCTTCTCGCTCGACTACCGCGACGCAGATCACCAGGTCGCCCAGCAGCGGGATATCCAGCAATTCGTCGGGCACGTCGGCGGGGAAGGACAGCACGTTGGTCGCGTAGTCTTTCTGGCGCCAGGTGTGGTTCAGCTCACGGCCTTCGGCCTCGTCCACCAGACGAATGGTCAGCTCCGAGTCAGCGGTGCGCTGGCGCAAAGCCAGTTCACACCATTGGCGGAACTGGGCTTCGCTGGGGGCGGGCGCTTCGGTGGCCAGCTGCAGGTCTAGCTCAAGCATCGTGGCGAGCGTCCTTGGCGGGCGCGTCGTCGCGGTGTTCGAAACGCTCATAGGCTTCGACAATGCGCTGCACCAGCGGGTGGCGCACCACGTCCTTGGGCATGAAGTGCGTGAAGCTGATACCCGGCACGTCCTTGAGCACCTCGATCACCTGGCCCAGGCCCGACTTGGTGCCCTTGGGCAGGTCGACCTGGGTGATGTCGCCCGTGATCACGGCAGTGGAGCCGAAACCGATACGGGTGAGGAACATCTTCATCTGCTCGACGGTGGTGTTCTGGCTTTCGTCGAGAATGATGAAGCTGTTGTTGAGCGTACGGCCACGCATGTAGGCCAGCGGGGCGATCTCGATCACCTGGCGCTCGATCAGCTTGGCCACGTATTCAAAACCGAGCATCTCGTACAGCGCGTCGTAGAGCGGGCGCAGGTACGGGTCGATCTTCTGGGCCAGGTCGCCGGGCAGGAAACCGAGCTTTTCGCCGGCCTCGACCGCTGGGCGCACCAGCAGGATGCGCCGCACTTGCTCGCGCTCCAGGGCGTCGACGGCGCAGGCCACTGCGAGGTAGGTCTTGCCGGTACCGGCCGGGCCGATGCCGAAGTTGATGTCGTTGCCCAGGATTTCCTTGACGTACTTCTGCTGATTCAAGCCGCGTGGGCGAATCATGCCTTTTTTGGTACGCAAGGCCACGCTGGCTTCGGCCACCGGGTTATTGGCCAGGTCTTCCACAGCCGACTCCTGCAGGTACAGGTGCACGGTCTCCGGCGACAGCTCGCTACCCTTGGTTTCGCGGTAGAGACGGCGCAGCAGGTTTTCTGCAGACGTGGTGTGTTGGGGTTCACCAATGAGCTCGAACTGATTGCCGCGGTTGCGGATCTCGATGCTCAGGCGTTGTTCGATCAGGCGCAGGTGCTCGTCGAACTGTCCGCACAGGTTGGCGAAACGGCGAGCCTCAAAAGGCTCGAGGATAAAACGATGGGGTTCTGCTATGGGTGCGTTCAAGGTTGCTTTTAGCCGCCCTTTGGCTGATGAGGTGAGAGAGAGAATAACGCCAGGCGCTGGTGTGCGAAAGCACTTAAATAGCCTGGCCCCACTCTCGATAACCCTGAAGAACCTCTGTGGGAGCTGGCTTGCCTGCGATAGCGGTGGGTCAGTTGGCACATTGGGCACTGATACATCGCTATCGCAGGCACGCCAGCTCCCACATTTTGATCTTCATCCGGTCAGCGAGATCAGTTGATCAACGAGCCGCGCAACGAGTGTGGCTGCGCCGCATCAATGTGCACATCGGCAAACTGGCCGATCAGCGTGGGATTGTCGCAGCGGAAGTTGACGATTCGGTTGTTCTCGGTACGACCCTGCAGTTCACCCGGGTCTTTCTTCGAGTAATCGGTCACCAGAATGCGCTGGATCGAACCGACCATTTGTCGGCTGATTTCGAAGCCCTGCTGATTGAGGCGATGTTGCAGCACGTTCAAACGCTCTTTTTTCAACGCCTCCGGGGTTTCATCCAGCAGGTCGGCAGCCGGGGTGCCTGGGCGCTGGCTGTAGACGAACGAGTAGGAGAAGTCGAAACCCACGTCTTCGATCAGCTTCATGGTCTGCTGGAAGTCTTTCTCGGTTTCGCCCGGGAAGCCGACGATAAAGTCCGAACTGATGCAGATGCCCGGCACGGCGGCGCGCAGTTTGCGCAGTTTGGATTTGTATTCCAGTGCGGTGTGGTTGCGCTTCATCGCCGAGAGAATGCGGTCCGAACCCGATTGCACCGGCAAGTGCAGGTGCTTGACCAGCTCTGGTACTTCGGCGTGGGCCTGGATCAGGCTGTCGGAAAACTCCAGCGGGTGCGAGGTGGTGTAGCGGATGCGCTCGATGCCATCGACGGCGGCGACCACGCGGATTAGTTCCGCCAGGTCGGCCAGGCGGCCGTCATCGGTCTGGCCACGGTAGCCGTTGACGTTCTGGCCCAGCAGGGTGACTTCGCGCACGCCGTTTTCAGCCAGGTGGATGATTTCCGACAGCACATCGTCAAACGGCCGGCTGACTTCTTCGCCACGGGTGTAAGGCACTACGCAGAAGGTGCAGTACTTGCTGCAGCCCTCCATCACCGACACATAGGCGCTCGGCCCATCGATACGCGGTTCGGGCAGATGGTCGAATTTTTCGATTTCGGGGAACGACACGTCGACTTGCGGCAGCTTGGTGATGCGTGCGGCGTCGATCATCTCTGGCAGACGGTGCAGGGTTTGCGGGCCGAACACCACATCGACATAGGGCGCGCGGTCGCGGATCGCGGCGCCTTCCTGGCTGGCCACGCAACCGCCGACGGCGATCACCATGTCCGGGTTGGCCAGTTTCAATTCGCGCCAGCGGCCCAACTGCGAATACACACGGTCCTGGGCCCGCTCGCGGATCGAGCAGGTATTGAGCAGGATCACGTCGGCATCTTCGGCGCGGGCAGTGACTTCCAGGGCCTGGTGTTCGCCCAGCAAGTCGACCATGCGCGAGCTGTCGTACTCGTTCATCTGGCAACCGTGGGTTTCGATGTAAAGCTTCTTGGCCATGGGAATCGTCAACTGGTGGTAAAGAACCGCGCATTATAGGGGGCATGTCCATTGGTTCCTAGCGCTGTGCATCGGGTGCCATGCTATAGTTCGCGCCCTCTTTTATATCCCCATGTGTTGTTCGCCCACCATGACCAAACGTGAAGCTCCAATCTATAAGGTGATTTTCCTCAACCAGGGCCAGGTGTTCGAAATGTACGCCAAGCAGATCTATCAAAGTGATCTGTGGGGCTTCCTGGAGGTGGAAGAGTTCGTCTTTGGCGAGCGCACCCAGTTGGTGGTCGATCCGGGCGAAGAAAAGCTCAAGGCCCAGTTCGAAGGTGTGGTACGCAGCTTTGTGCCGATGCATTCGATTGTGCGCATCGATGAAGTCGAGCGCCTGGGGACGCCGAAGATCAGTGAGGCTCGGGGCATGAGCAATGTGATGCCGTTTCCGATGCCGATGCCTGAGAAGTAGGGCTTTAGACCGAGGGGTGTCTATCGCAGGCAAACCAGCTCCCACACTCGACCGCGTTTCAATGCTGGAATGCAGTCAACTGTGGGAGCTGGCTTGCCTGCGATAGCGATGTAAGGTCTACAAAAAATCAGGGAAGGGGTGAGAACGGCGAACGCCCATCAGCACTCTGCAATTCTTGCAGGTAGTTGCGGAAAATCTGCCCCAGCACCTGGGTTGCCACTTCCAGTTCATCGCGCTGCATGTGCTCGGCGACTTCGTCGGCAGTGTCCAGTGCGTCTTCGGCGCCGTTGACCGCGGCCATTTTCAGCACGATGTACGCCTGGACGTTGTTGGCCGGCACGCCTTCGCCTTTGAAGAACATGTTGCCCAACTGGTATTGCGCCTGGGCGTGGCCCTGCAACGAGGCTTTCTCGAAGTAGCTCAACGCTTTGTTGAGGTCAACGGCCGGGTTCTTGCTGTCGTGGTAGTACTCGCCCAACTCGTATTGCGCTTGCGCATCCCCTTCCTCGGCCTGTTTCTGGCACGCGCTCAGGGCTTCGGCCTGGCTCTCTGGCTGGGTATTGAGGGTGCAACGACCCATCGCTGGGATTAACAACGAGTTGCCGCCGGCCTGGGCATGTGCCAGTAGCGGTTGAAGGAGCAACAGGCAGCCCAGAACCAGGGTGCGGCCGGTGCGTTTCATGGGAATCGACTTACCTCTGACGGGGCGCGCGGACCCTCGAGGGAGTCCAATAAGCGCGCATTATGAAATAAGCAGGCCTCTGCTTACAAAGTCTTTACTCGTTTTTCTGCTGCTTGGGCAAGTTATCTGCCGGATTGCAGGGCAATTCTCGAAAAAACCAGGAATTCTCTGTAAGCAAAGTAGCAAATCTGACGCTGCCAGGGGCAACGCCAGAGGTTGCCGTCACTTATTTCAGGGCCGCGAACGCGCGCTCGGCAGCATCCAGGGTCAATTTCAATTCTGCTTCGCCATGGGCGATCGAAGTGAAGCCGGCTTCAAAGGCGCTCGGTGCCAGGTACACGCCGCCTTCGAGCATCAGATGGAAGAAGCGCTTGAACAGCTCGGCATCGCTGCCCATCACGTCATCGAAGGTGACGATATCGTCGGCGCCGCTGAAGTACAGGCCGAACATGCCGCCGGCCTGGGTGGTCACAAATGGGATGCCGGCCGCATCGGCGCGCTGTTGCAGGCCGTCGAGCAGGCGTGTGGTGTAGTCGGTCAGCTCGGCGTGGAAGCCCGGGCGGCTGATCAGGCGCAGGGTGGTCAGGCCGGCGGCCATTGCCAGCGGGTTACCCGACAAGGTGCCTGCCTGGTATACCGGGCCGAGCGGGGCGATGTGTTGCATGATCTCGCGCTTGCCGCCGAAGCAGCCTACCGGCATACCGCCGCCGATGATCTTGCCGAAGGTGCTCAGGTCTGGCGTGACGCCGTAGTAAGCCTGGGCTCCACCGAGGGCGACCCGGAAACCGGTCATCACTTCGTCAAAAATCAGCACCACGCCATGCTTGTCGCACTGCTCGCGCAGGCCCTCAAGGAAACCCGGGGCCGGTGGAACGCAGTTCATGTTGCCGGCGACTGGCTCGACGATGATGCAGGCAACGTCCTGGCCGACTTCGCTGAGCATCTGCTCGACGGCCGCGATGTCGTTGAACGGCAAGGTCAGGGTGTGCTTGGCGAACGCCGCAGGTACGCCAGCGGAATTGGGTACGCCTTGGGTCAGCGCGCCGGAGCCGGCTTTTACCAGCAGGCTGTCGGAGTGCCCGTGGTAGCAGCCTTCGAACTTGATGATGTTGTCGCGGCCGGTGAAACCACGGGCCAGGCGGATCGCGCTCATGGTGGCTTCGGTGCCGGAGCTGACCATGCGCACCATTTCCATCGACGGCACGATCGAGCAGACCAGGTCGGCCATCTCGGTTTCCATCGCGGTCGGGGCGCCGTAGGACAAGCCGTGCTGCAGTTGCTGGCGCACCGCGTCCAGCACGTCCGGATGGCTGTGGCCGAGGATCATCGGGCCCCAGGAGCCGACATAGTCGACATAGCGCTTGTCGTCTTCATCGGTGACGTAGGCGCCTTCGGCATGCTTGAAGAACAACGGCGTGCCGCCCACGCTCTTGAACGCACGCACGGGGGAGTTCACACCGCCGGGGATGTGCTTCTGGGCGTTGGCAAACAGGGTTTCGGAACGGGACATGATCGGGCTCTCTAAACTGAAGATTTAAGTAGGTCGTTGAACGCACGGGCGCGGCGAGTGACTTCCTGGGTGCTGTCGGCACCGAACAGGCCATGGACCACGGCGAGCAGGTCGGCCCCGTGGGCCACCAGCGGTTCGGCGTTTTCCAGGGTGACGCCGCCGATCACGCAGATCGGCAGGTGCAGGCGCTTGCGGGCCTGGGCCAGCATGTCAACGGTGGCGGCAGGTGCGCCGGGTTTGGTCGTGGAATTGAAGAAGCGGCCGAAGGCGACGTAGCTGGCGCCTTCTTTGGCGGCCTGTTCGGCCAGTTCGATCTGGCTGTGACAGGTGGCGCCGATGATCGCCTTGGCGCCGAGCAATGCCCGGGCCGAGGTCAGCGGGCCGTCGGTCTGGCCCAGGTGCACGCCGACGCCCAGGCGCGCGGCCAGTTCGGCATCGTCGTTGATGATCAACTGGGTCTTGTAGCGCGAGCACAGTTCGTACAGCTTTTCGGCTTCACGCAGGCGCCGTGCCTCGTCGCTGCTTTTGTCGCGGTACTGCAACAGGGTGACGCCACCGTCCAGCGCCGCCTCGACGTAGGCGAGGAATTTGCCGGCCAACAGCTGGCTGTCGGTAATGGCGTAAAGGCCGCGTAGTTTCATCGGGCAAACCCCTTGCTGACGAGCGATAAGTTACGAGCAGAAATCCAGCGGCAATCGGCGCGGCACGAACTGGCCCTGGCCGAGTTGTTCGGCATCACGCAGGGTACGCCACGTGTAGTTGAGGGCCGATTGCACGGCGCTGGCCAGGCCTTCACCCTGGGCAATGCGCCCGGCCAGCGCACTGGCCAAGGTGCAACCCGAGCCGTGATAACTGCCGGGCAAGCGCTGGCAGGTAAAGGTCTGGCGCGTGCCGTCGCGGCTGTACAGGCGATTGTGCACTTCGTGCTCATCACCATGGCCGCCGGTGATGAGCAGGTGCTTGATGTATGGCAGCAGCTTCTCGGCGCAGTCGTCGGCGCTGCCGTCGGGCAGTTCCGCGAGGATGCGCGCTTCTGGCAGGTTGGGGGTGGCGATCAATGACAGGGGCAGCAGCCGCTCGCGCATCGCATAACCGACCTCGTCCTTGCCCAGGCTACCGCCGCCGCCGGCGCGCAGCACCGGGTCGCAGACCACCGGTAAATGCGGGTGCGCCTGCAGCAGTTCGACCACGGTGTCGACCATCGCGGTGGAGCCGAGCATGCCCAGCTTGACCGCCGCGACTTCAGAGTCGCCGAGCACGGCATTGGCCTGGGCCAGTACCCACTCACGGTCAAGCACACGGAAATCACTGACATTGACGGTGTTCTGCACGGTCAGCGCGGTGACGGCCGGGGCCGCGTGGCAACCCTGGGCGAGCAGGGCTTCGATATCTGCCTGCAGGCCGGCGCCACCACTGGGGTCGTGGCCGGAGAGACAGAGGACAACGGGGCGAGAACTGTAGATATTCATGGTGCGCGAGCTTACCACCAAACGCTTTTTGCGTGGCTGCCTGGCGATGGCAGAAGTTTGCTGCTGCAGCGTCGCTTTGCGTGGCCGAGCGCTGCAACGCAGTGGTCTGAAAGCATTGCGCTAGAGCTGTTCTAAAAAAAGTTCCGGCAGTGGCTAATGGCTTTTACTGGCTATGCTAAAGTGCATCCCAATAACTTACTGTATCGCCGGTGTACGTCTTCTCAAAAGGAATGGGGGGCTTTTGACACAACCGGACCAGGCTACGCTGGGGCTCTATGCGCTATTTGCTGATGTTTATATTGTGCGGGCTACCGATGCTCGCCGGCGCTGTCGAGTTTAACCAGGACACGCGCAGCCTCCCGTTGGGTCGGGTCATGCAAGTGCTCGAAGACCCAACCGATACCCTCACCATCGCCGATGTCAGTTCCCCCGCCTATGCCGCCCAATTCAAGACCCACGACAAAGACACGCTCAATGCCGGCTATTCACGCTCGGTGTTCTGGCTGAAGGTCAACCTGCACTACACCGCCAAAGATCCCCGCGCACCACGCACCTGGTTTCTGGAACTGGCCTACCCGCCGCTCAATCGCCTGGACCTCTACCAGAACGACGGCACCGGCCACTACCGCCTCACCGCCCGCACCGGCAGCGCATTGCCGTTTTCCAGCCGTGAGGTGAGCCAGAGCAACTACCTGTTCAAGCTCAGCTTCTTGCCCGACCAGCAACAAACCGTCTACCTGCGCTTGCAAAGCCAAGGCTCGATCCAGGCACCGCTGACGTTGTGGGCGGGCACTGCCTACATGGAAGAGCAACCGTTGCGCTTGTATGTACTGGGGGCAATCTACGGTGTGTTGCTGGGCATGTTGATCTACAACCTGTTCATCTACCTGAGCGTACGCGACACCAGCTACCTCTATTACATCTTCTATATCGCTTCGTTCGGGTTGTATCAGCTGTCGGTCAATGGCGTTGCGGTGGAGTATTTCTGGCCGAACAACCCCTGGTGGGCGAATGCGGCAGTGCCCTTCCTGATCGGCTCGGCGGCCTTGTTCGGCAGCCTGTTCGCGCGCAGTTTCCTGCACACCGCGCAGCACAGCCGCTGGCTCAACCGCATCCTGCTGGCGCTGGCGGCCTGTGGCGGGTTGGTGATGGCACTGGCGCTGTTGACCAGTTACGCCGTGGCCCTGCGCCTGGCCACTGCGCTGGCGCTGGTGTTTACCGTGACCATCTTCGTAGCGGCCATCAAGGCCTGGTATTGCGGGCAGCGCATGGCGCGTTATTTCATCATCGCCTGGTCGGCCTTCCTGCTTGGCGGGGTGATCAATACCCTGATGGTGCTGGGTTACCTGCCTAACGTGTTCCTGACCATGTACGCCAGCCAGCTCGGCTCAGCCATTGAAGTGGCGCTGTTGTCCCTGGCCCTGGCTGACCGCATCAACGGCATGCGCGAACAGCAGGCGCAGATTCTCCTCGATGCCAGCCAGAAGCTGGAAGCGCTCAACCAGCAGTTGGCTCGCAGCAATCGCCTCAAAGACGAATTTCTCGCCACCCTGACCCACGAATTGCGCACGCCGATGAACGGTGTGATCGGCTCTTTGGAACTGATGCAAACCGTGCCTTTGGACGATGACCTGACGCAGTACCAGCAAACCGCCGCCGGCTCGGCGCGGGACATGATGCGCATGGTCAACGGCATCCTCACCCTCACCGAGTTGCAGGCCGGTCGCCTGGTGGCCCAGCCGCAGGTGTTCAGCCTGCGCGGCGAGCTCGATACCTTGCGCCAGCAGTTCATCGGCAGCGCCCAGGCCAAGGGCCTGGCGTTCTCCATTGACGTCGCGGATGAGCTGCCAGACCGGCTCATCGGCGATGCCCAAAAGTTGCGTCAGTGCCTGGATTGCCTGCTCGACAATGCGTTCAAATTCACCCACGTCGGCGCGGTGCGTTTGCGTGTGGTGGGTGTGCCGCAAGGGGGTCACGCTTTGCACCTCAGCTTTATCGTCACCGACACCGGTATCGGCTTTGCCTTTCTCGATGAGGCCACGTTGTATCAGCGTTTCTTTCAGTTGGACGGCTCGATGACGCGTGAATACGGCGGCCTGGGCATTGGCCTGGCGATTTGCCGGCAGTTGATCGAACTGCTGGGCGGGCGCCTGACCCATCATTCGGAGCCCCGTAAAGGCAGCCGCTTCCAGTTGGAAGTGGACGTCAGCGCGGTGCCGCAGCAGGTGACGCCCGCCACGCAAACGCTGCCTGCACAGCGTGCGCCTCAGGAGTGCACGGTGCTGTTGGTGGACGACAACAGCGTGGGCCAGTTGGCGGTGCGTGGCATGTTGCTCAAGCTCGGTTACCGGGTCAAAACCGTAGACAGCGGCCCGGCGGCGCTCGCTGCATTGCAGGGGCACAGCTTCGACGCCGTGCTGCTGGATGTGCCAGAGGGTGGCTTTTCGTTGTGCTGCCAGATTCGCGCATTGCCCGGCTGCGGTGAATTGCCGGTGATCGCCCTGAGTACATCGCCCAATGGGCCGGAGCGTGAGCGCTGCCATGGTATTGGCATGACGGACCGACTGGCCAAACCGGTGCGTTTCGACGCCTTGCAGGCGGCGCTTGAGCGCAGCGTACTGTATGTGGATGAGGGTGAAAGCGCCGAGCATTCGGCGCGTATGCCACTTTTTTAAGGCCCTGTACGGTGCTTAACTGAATTGAAGGTCACTTTTCATGCGGCCTTTTTTCCAGGAGGCCCGTCATGAACCTGCATCAGTTTGCCGAAACCCACGACGTCACCAACCAGCCACCGTCCCTGGACGGCACCAACCTGTATCGCATCGACTTGCCTTTGCAGGAATGGTCACGCCGCTTTGGCGCCGGTTGGGCCCAAGCGCGAATTGATGCCTACGGCGCGCTGGCGGGTGGGCCGTTGATGGCAGCCGGGTTCCTGGCCAACCAGAACAAACCGGTGTTCAGTAGCCATGACCGTTACGGCCATCGCATCGACCTGGTGGAGTTTCACCCGGCTTATCACGAGCTGATGCGCACCGCCGTCGAGCATGGCCTGCCGTCGCTGCCCTGGGCCCATCCGCAGCCTGGCGCCCATGTGGCGCGTGCGGCGATGACCTACCTGCATAGCCAGGCCGAAGCCGGCAGCGGCTGCCCGCTGACCATGACCTTCGCCTGCGTTCCGGCCCTGCGCCTGCAACCGGAGCTGGCGGACCTCTGGCTGCCTAAAGTGCTCAATACCCACTACGACCCACGCAATGTCGGCATCGCCCACAAGGCCGGCGCCACTATCGGCATGGCCATGACCGAGAAGCAGGGCGGCACCGACGTACGCGCCAACACCACTCGCGCTTACCCCGTGGGCGCGGGTGGCCCCGGCCAAGCCTACGAACTGGTGGGGCATAAATGGTTCTGCTCGGCACCGATGTGCGATGGCTTCCTGACCCTGGCCCAGACCGACAAGGGCCTGACCTGTTTCCTGCTGCCCCGGCACCGACCGGACGACACGCGCAACGAGTTCTACATCCAGCGCTTGAAGAACAAACTCGGCAACTGCTCAAACGCGTCCAGCGAAGTGGAGTTTCGCGGTGCCCTGGCCTGGATGGTCGGTGAAGAAGGCCGCGGCGTTCCCACCATCATCGAAATGGTCGCCATGACCCGCTTCGATTGCATGGTCGGCTCCAGCGCCTTGATGCGCCAGGCGCTGACCCAGGCCAGCCATCACTGCGCCCATCGCCAGGTGGGTGGCCGCGTGCTCAGCGAGCAGCCGCTGATGCAGAACGTGCTGGCCGACCTGGCCCTGGAAAGCGAAGCGGCCCTGGCCTTGAGCCTGCGCATGGGGCGCGCCCTGGATCAGCTTGATGATGAACATGAAGCCAAGTTCGCCCGGCTGGTCACAGCCGTGGGCAAGTATTGGATCTGCAAGCGCGCGCCGGCGATGATCAACGAAGCTGCCGAATGCATGGGCGGCGCCGGGTACGTGGAAGACAGCATCCTGCCGCGTCTTTACCGTGAGGCGCCGGTGAATTCGACGTGGGAAGGTTCCGGCAATGTGCAGTGCCTGGACGTATTGCGTGCACTGTCCAAAGAGCCGGGGGTACTGGAGGCGCTGTTTGTCGAGCTGGGCGATGGCCACGGCCACAAGCAGGTGGCGCGGCATATCGAGCAACTGAAGTCGGCGTTTATGGATACCCAGGACATCCAGTACCGCGCGCGGCAACTGACCGAGGACATTGCCCTGGCGTTGCAGGCCAAGTTGTTGCTGGAGGCGGGCAATGCGGCGGTGAGCGATGGGTTTATTGCCAGCCGGCTGGGTGAATCGTCGGGGCGCGTATATGGCACCTTGCCGCGCGGGGTGGATGTGCAAGCTATTGTCGCCCGCTCAACCCCACAATCCCTCTGAATAAACACAATCCAAATGTGGGAGCTGGCTTGCCTGCGATAGCGGTGGTCCAGCCAGCAATTATGTGGCTGATAGACCGCTATCGCAGGCAAGCCAGCTCCCACCTATCAACGCATTCCACTTCTGGTGTTTCGGTGAGGCCTGGATACAGGCAAGATAAAGGCCTGCAAGTCAGAACACAGGATGCTTACCGTGACCGAAGCTTTTGTTGTCGTTAAAACCGCCGAAGAAGCCGTGGACCGGCTGGCGGCTCTGCATGAGCGTGCGACTGGCGCGCTCAACCAAGCGCTCAAGCAATACCTCAAGGACCGCGTCGAACCCGACGCCGCTCAACGCGCACTGTTTCGCTACCCGGAACTGCGCCTGACCTACCACTGCCACGGCGAAGTCCCACAGACCACTCGGGCGTATGCCAAGGTGCAGCTGCCGGGTACCTACAGCGTCACCGTGACCCACCCGGCCGCGTTCCGTAAGTACCTGCTGGAGCAACTGGTGCCGCTGATGCACGACTTCACCGTGACGGTGGAAGTGGGCGTCAGCCAGCAGAACATCCCGTACCCCTATGTGGTGGAGCAGGGTGATGAACTGGCCGGCTCCGGCGTCACCGCCGCGACCCTGGCTCGTGTATTCCCCAGTACCGACCTGTCCGCCGCCACCGACGGCATTGCCGATGGCCTGTACGACTGGGAAAACACCGACCCGCTGCCCCTGGCCCTGTTTGATGCCGCCCGCGTGGACTTTTCCCTGCGTCGTCTGGTGCATTACACCGGCAGCGACTGGCGCCATGTGCAGCCGTGGATCTTGCTGACCAACTACCACCGCTACGTGGACCAGTTCATCCTGCATGGCCTGGAGCAACTGCGCAGCGACCCGCGGTTTATCCGTATGGTGCTGCCCGGCAACGTGGTGATCGACAAGAGCATGGACCACGGCGAAGCCTCGGCCATTGCCGCCGGCGTGGTCTGGCACCGCTACCAGATGCCGGCGTATCACCTGCAGGCCACTGACGGCCACGGCGTGACCTTGGTGAACATCGGCGTAGGCCCGTCCAACGCCAAGAACATCACCGACCACCTGGCCGTACTACGCCCGCATTGCTGGCTGATGATCGGCCATTGCGGCGGCCTGCGCCAATCCCAGACCATCGGCGACTACGTACTGGCCCACGCCTATATGCGCCGCGACGGAATTCTCGACCGTGTAGTACCGCCGAACATCCCTATTCCGGCCCTGGCCGAAGTGCAGTTGGCGCTTCAGCAGGCGGCGGCCAAGGTCACTGGCGAAAAAGGCGAAGAGCTGAAAAAACGCCTGCGCACCGGCACCGTGCTGACCTATGACGACCGGAACTGGGAACTGCGCTGGGCCCAGGAGCGGCCGCTGATCAACCTGTCCCGTGCCGTGGCCGTGGACATGGAAAGCGGCACCATCGCCGCCCAGGGTTACCGTTTGCGCGTGCCTTACGGCACCTTGTTGTGCGTATCGGACAAACCCTTGCACAGCGAGATCAAGCTGCCGGGTTCGGCCAACGCGTTCTATGAGCGTGCGGTCAGCCAGCACTTGAAGATCGGCATCGAGGCGGTCGACCTGTTGCGCACCGAACTCAACTCCCTGCACTCGCGCAAACTGCGCAGCTTCGACGAACCGCCGTTCCGCTAAGCGGTTGGGATGGTCATTTAGCGGTCAGGCCACTAGCATTGTCGGTCCTGACCGTTAGATGTTCCTTTGCCATGTCCCGTCCCAGCCGTCCTGATTCGCGCCGTCCTGGCGTGAAACCACCGCACTCTGCCGCTCGCCGCGTTGCCAAGGCGCCACCGGCCGAGCCCAAGTTGATCCTGTTCAATAAACCCTTCGATGTGCTGACCCAGTTCAGCGACGAAGGTGGGCGCGCGACCCTCAAGGACTTTATTGATATCCCCGGCATTTACCCGGCGGGGCGCCTGGACCGTGACAGCGAGGGCCTGCTGCTGTTGACCAACGATGGTCAGCTACAAGCGCGCATCGCCGACCCCAAGCACAAACTGGCGAAAACCTACTGGGTGCAGGTAGAAGGTGAACCCACCGAAGAGCAGCTGCAACGCCTGCGCCAAGGCGTGGAGCTCAACGACGGCATGACCCTGCCGGCCGAGGCGCGGCAACTGGATGAGCCGGCATTATGGCCGCGCAACCCGCCGGTACGTTTTCGTAAAAGCGTGCCCACCCACTGGCTGGAATTGGTGATTCGCGAAGGGCGTAACCGCCAGGTACGGCGCATGACCGCGGCGGTAGGCTTGCCGACACTGCGCCTGGTGCGCGTGCGTATTGGTGAGTGGTCGATCGACGGCTTGGATCAAGGCCAGTGGAAGGCAGTGCCGGCGCGCTTATAAGGCGCCGGATTCAATCAGGCCGATCACCACGCTCTTGATGATAAACGCCGCCACGCCCAGGCCCAGCACGAAAAACAGGATGAACGAACCAAAGCGCCCGGCCTTGGATTTCTTTGCCAGGTCCCAGACGATGAAGCCCATGAAAATGATGAGGATAGTGACCAGGCCGGTCATCATCCATTCTTCAAACAGGGCGGGGTCGATGTTGTTCATGGGGCTCTTCCGACAAGACAAGCGAGCAGTATACGGCAGCGTCACAAACGCAACATTGACCTGAGTCCTGCACGGTCAAACTGTAGGAGCTGGCTTGCCTGCGATAGCGGTCTGTCAGTGATCGTGAGGCAAACTGGCCCGCCGCCATCGCAGGCAGGCCAGCTCCCACCGTTGAACATGGTTGTTCTCAGGTGCGCAGGTGGGTCAGGGGCAGTTCGGTGCTGTTGAGCACCTGATTGAGCACAAAGCTGGACCGCACGCTGGTCACCCCTTCGATCCGGGTCAAATGCCCCAGCAGCAATTTCTGATAGTGATCCATGTCCGGCACTACCACCTTCAACTGGTAGTCCGCATCCATCCCGGTCACCAAACTGCACTCCAGTACTTGCGGCAGGGTGCGGATGGCGGCTTCGAAATTCTCGAAGCGCTCCGGCGTGTGACGGTCCATGCCGATCAGCACGTAGGCCGTAAGGCTCAGGCCGAGCATCTTGCGGTCGAGCAGGGCGACCTGGCGGGCGATGTAGCCGTCGTCTTCCAATTGCTTGACCCGGCGTGAGCAGGGCGAAGGCGACAGGCCGATGCGTTCGGCCAGCTCCTGGTTGGAGATCCTCGCGTCGCGCTGCAATTCCGCCAGAATACTCAGGTCGTATCGGTCAAGCTTGCTCATTGGGTTGGCCTTTGTCGTAACTATTGCGGTGAATTATCCATGAAGGGTTAAAAATTGCGCAAGCACTGTTTATTGACGCAATCTTCGCAATCCTCTGCCCGCCCGGCACGCCTATGATTACCAACAGAATCACCGCCTGGACAACAGTCCACAGCAGCGCGCCCAATCAGGCCCGTTGCGGCCGCCGCCCCAGCAGGGTTGAGCCGGCCTCCAGGCTGCACACTGTCCACAAGACGGCGTGAGGTGAGCCAACGTCAAAAGCGTTGAGCACGGACGAAATTCTCAAGGGGTGGCCGACGGGTCACCCCTTTTTCTTTGTGCGCGTTTTGCCTTCAGAAAATAGTTCTCGTGACTGATAACCTGTCTCAGAACCGGGCGAGGCTTTTCCAGTCTCATGATCAAGCCCCAATCCGCAGTGAGGAAAAGCATGAAGCGCATCTGGCGTATGGCAGGTGTTGGTTTGCTGGTGGTCAGCGTCGGCTCCCAGACGATGGCCGACGAACGCGATAACTCACCTGGCCAGGGGCAACGGCCTGAGCACAATCAGCCACGCCCACAAAACCCGCAGGGTGATCGTGGCGGCCAGCACGAAGGCGGCCAATGGCAAGGCCGGCCTCAAGGTCATGAGCCGGGGCGACCGGCACCGCAACCGCAACCCTCCAATAACCTGCCCATCCAGGGCCGGCCCGATACCGTGCGCCAGACCCAGGAGCCGCGCCAGGGTTATTACCGTGATATTCCCCGACGCAACGATGACAACAGGCATTGGGAGGCCGGTGGCCCCGGTTCGCGTCCGAGTAACGATCGCCCCGGTGATAACCGCTGGCCAGGCCGCCCCGACGGGCATGGCAATGGCTGGGGCCCAGGCCCGCAGCATCGCCCTGGATATGTCATCGACCGTTTCCCCGATCGCAATTATCGCGTGCCCTACCGTGGCCAGGATTACTTCTTTTCGGGTGGCTACTGGTACCGGCCCCAAGGCCCACGCTACGTAGTGGTGACGCCGCCCTATGGCATTCGCGTGCATTACCTGCCGGACTACGCACGTGAAGTGTGGGTAGGCGGCTCGCTGTTGTTCCTCGCCGCAGGCGCCTATTACGCCTACGAGCAAAGCACCCAGCAATACGTGGTGGTACAACCACCGACGCAGGTGCCATCACCTGCGCCGACGCCTCAAGGCAACGGTTATGACGTGGTGGCTTACCCGGCCAACGGCCAATCGCCAGCCCAGGTACAGCAGGACGGCTACGACTGTTATCGCTGGGCGGTGCAACAAAGTGGCTTCGACCCGCGCACCGTTACCTACGCCCCGGACCCTGCGGTAGTACAAACCTATCGCCAGGCCCAGGGCAACTGCCTGGGCAGTCGCGGTTATCAGGTGCAGTACTAGGTTTTGTTACCGGTGACCACTTCCCGCGGGTCGGCGTGCACCAGCACTTCGGCCTTCGGATATTCCCGGTGGATGGCATCGGCGGCCTGGTCGCTGATGCCGTGGGCCACCGACAGCGTCAACTCCCCCGGCAATTCCAGATGCAACTGCACAAACCAGTGGTTGCCGGAAACCCGAGTGCGCAAGTCGTGGGCGCCCAGCACGCCGGGTACGCCGCGGGCCAGTTCGAGCATGTGCTGGCTGACATCCGGCGGTAGCTCTTCGTCCATCAACACCGCAAAGCTTTCCCGGGCGATCTGGATTGCGCTCCACAGAATGTAGGCGGCGATCCCCAGGCCGAACCAGGCGTCGACCTGATGAAAGCCCACCCCAGCCAACACCAGCGCAATCAGGATGCTGCCATTGAGCAGCAAGTCCGAGCGGTAATGCAGCGAGTCGGCGCGCACCGCATTGGAGCCGGTCTCGCGCACCACGCGGTGTTGCAGCACCAGCAGAGCCACGGTCAGCGCCAGGGACAAGATAATCACGCCGATACTCAACCACGGTGCGCCAACCGGCTCTGGGTGCTTGAGCCGTTCATACGCCTGGAGCGCAATCAGCACCGCACTGCCGGCGATAAACAAGGCCTGCGCCATCCCCGCCAGCGACTCCGCCTTGCCATGCCCATAACGGTGATCGTCATCGGCCGGGCGCAGGGCGTAATGCACTGCCAGCAAATTCAACAGCGAAGTGATGCCGTCGAGCAGTGAGTCGGTCAGCCCGGCGAGCATGCTCACCGAGCCGCTGAGCCACCAGGCGATGGCCTTGGTCACAATCAACACACAGGCCACGCCCACCGAGGCGCGGGTGGCCAGGCGCAAGAGCCTTGCGTGTTCGGGGCTGCTGGTCATGAACTGTCCTTACGCGGCAGGCTGCAGGCCCAGGGCCGCCAGTTGCTGCACGCTGCCCTTGAACTGGATCAGGCGTGGGTCGTCCAGCGGCAAGGTGCGGCCGGTTTCTTTCTGGATGATGCTTTGCAGCTTGGCGTTATCAACCGTGCCGTCGGCGCCGATGGCTTCGTGCAGTTTCTCGGGGGCGACCTGGGCGGTCTTGCCCGGTTCGAAGTAAATGGCGCCCGTGGCGAAGTCGACACCGAAGGCGATCAGGCCGGGGATCACATAAAACAACAGGCCGAGGGCATCGAGTACCGCGATGGTAGGGTCGATCTTGCCGTCGATCTGGCCACGGCGGTCTGGGTAGAAAATCGACCCGCAGGCGGTGAGTTGGCTCAGCAGGGTGACGGCGAGGACACCGCCGATGACACGGGAAGCGATACGCATGAAAAAGTCTCCTGAACATATTTAAGGGTGACTATAAGCCAGATCGGCCAGGCGCCGATGAACCCATGTGGGAGCTGGCTTGCCTGCGATAGCGTCGGCTCGGGGAATACAGCGGCAACTGTCACACCGCTATCGCAGGCAAGCCAGCTCCCACCTTTGACTGCATTCCCAGTCCCAAGAGTGGCTGTTTTTGAGACCCGCATCGGCATCCGGCAGTTCGCCGTTATACTCGCCGCTCTGCTTTGGAGCCAGTATGAATTCGTTGCCGATCGATGATGTTTTACCCGCCCTGCGTGACGCCTTGGCTCATCGCCATGAAGCCGTGCTGGAAGCGCCCCCCGGCGCCGGTAAAACCACCCGCGTGCCCTTGGCTTTGTTGCATGAGCCCTGGCTCGCCGGGCAAACCATCCTGATGCTCGAACCCCGGCGCCTGGCTGCCCGTGCTGCTGCCGAGCGGCTGGCCAGTGAGCTGGGTGAAAAGGTCGGTGAGACCGTGGGTTACCGCATTCGCCTGGACAGCAAAGTCGGCCCCAACACGCGCATCGAGGTCGTCACCGAAGGCATCCTCACCCGCCGCCTGCAGGACGATCCGGCGCTGGACGGCGTGGGCTTGTTGATCTTCGACGAGTTCCACGTTTTGTCACTTGTACCGAAATAATCCTGTTTTTTGTCAAAATGCCCTGTCATTCCGTCTTCCAGATCCCCCTTCTGATCCTCCTCTACTCCAAGATCACTCTCCCAGTCTTCACTTTCGACCTTTGTCCCACCTCCCCCAATTCCACCTCTACACCCATCCCTTCTCAATCATCCCTGGTCTGCAAGGGTTTGCAGGTGCAGGCAAAGTCGACAGCCTGCTGTTTGAGTTGCTCAGCGGCTTCGGCTTGCCAAGCTAGATCGCCGTGTTCGAAACACCTGCCCGCAGCTGCCTGACGACTCCGCAGCCATTCTCGACCCAGCTCCCCTCCAGCGAAATCCGTCACCAGCCCCCACGAATCTTGAGCAAGTCGTCCTTTCTTTTGGTAGCCTCCGGCCACTACAAAACCTTCTGATAACGAGCACTGCGCCATGGAAGACCAAGCCCCCCTGTATTGCCTTGCACTGCTAGGAACTGTCCCCGGAGGCCAGGCCGAGGCGCTCAAGCAAGAGATCGCAGTTCGCCTGGAAGGCCTGGGCCTTGAGCTTGGCAAGGACGTGAGCTTGTTCGAGGGTGACCTTGTCGATTTTAAGCCAGCCATTGATCGGTGTAGCGCGGCCTTGTGCTTCAGTGCACAGAGCGGCGGTAACCCTCATAACGAGGCCGCCGTCGGCCAACTGATCAAGAGTCGGATCCCCCTGATCCCCGTAGCAATCTGCAAGGACAACTTCTCGGCTGAATTCCCAGGGAAGCTGGGCGGCCTTAACGGCTTGGAAATGAAAGCCGGCCTGGGCAGTCTTGCTATGGCTTTGTTGGAGGGTGCATCGCTGCTACCTAAGCAGCGTCGGGTGTTCCTCAGCTATCGCCGCGTCGAGTCGACCAATGCTGCCCTGCAGCTCTACGCAGCCCTGTCAGCCCGCCAGTACGACGTATTCCTCGACACGCATGACATTCTCCCTGGGGAACACTTCCAGGAGGTGCTATGGCAGCGCCTGTGCGACTCGGATGTGATCGTCTACCTAGATACGAAGGAATACTTTGACAGCCGTTGGACGAAGCAGGAGTTCGCGAAGGCCACCATGCGTGGCCTGTGTGTGTTGCGGGTAGGTTGGCCAGGGGTGGACTCGAAGGCGGGGCAAACGGCCTGTGGTGAAGTCCGTCTGTCCAAGGAGTCCCTGAATTCCCTCGACCAGCTTGTAGATGCAAAGCTCACCGAGGTAATGGACATGGTTGAGATGCTGCGGACGAAAAGTGTTGCGCAACGTTACTCCCGTCTCATTGGCAAGCTTCGTAACTCGATCGAGGAGTACGACGGGGAAATCGTGGGGTACTCGGTACGGCGGAGTGTGATCGTGAAAATCGCCGGCAAAAAGATTGTGGCTTACCCGGAGATGGGGGTTCCTACGAGCCATGCGCTGCATGAGGCGACCCTAGATTTCCACATGCTGCCTGTCGCCGTTGTTTACAACCAGGCGGGGATCAAGGATCGGAAGTGGAGAGCACATATGGAGTGGCTGAATGAGTCAGTCACAGGGCAGGTGCGGTTGATCTCAACCGATGATGCTTGCTCGGAGTTCATTGAATGGCCTGAGACACATAACGTGGCTTGATCGAAACGCTGTGGATTTGACCAGCTTCGGTCGTTCAAGCCTATGATGACTCATGACCAATCAGAATTTATCGGAAAGCCTATATGAGCAGTATCTTTCTATCCGCCAGCGTTCCAAATATCGAGAGCTCCTATTACCAAAGGTGTGATCCGGTGCTGATCCAGGCCGCCTTGCGTTCATTCCTGTTCACGGTGATTGGCCGTAAGCACTTGGTTTTCGGTGGGCACCCGTCCATTTCGCCTTTGATCCTGGCCGTATGCGAAGATCTTGGCATCACCAATCAGAATGCGGTAACGATTTTCCAGAGCAAGAAATTTTCGGGCGTCATCCCTGAAGATAATAGAAAGTTCGCCAATTTCATCGAAACCCCCGTTGGCAGTGATCTCGATCAAAGTCTTTCCATCATGAGAAAGGAGATGTTTACCACTTATCGCTATGACGCGGCGGTGTTTATTGGTGGTAAAGAAGGCATCGTGACGGAATACGAACTTTTTAAGAAACTCTGTCCAGACGCTAAAATTCTAGCGCTGAAAAGCCCAGGTGGGGCCGCGGCGGAAATCCAGAACATGCCTGCCAATGAGGACGATGAGTTGCTCGATTACGTGCGCGCATTCTCGGCTGGGCTTGGGCTACATCATCAGCTGGATCGCCAACCTACTGCTCCTAAACTACGTAGTCACGGGAAGTCTTCACCAGGGGTTTAAGTAATGCATTATGGATTTAACCTGGCCCTAGATCGCAAGGATTTGCACGTTTCGGAGACGATCGTTGACGCACACACGAAAAGTGTAAATGCTAAAAGGGTTGATCTTGGCAAGTACCTTATGAACGATGGTAACAGCATCGATGCAAATCTGATCGCTGAGCACCTATTTCCTAAAGTGAATTGCGATGTTTTTATCTCCCATTCCTACAATGATCAGGGTATAGCAATTCAGTTAGCCCACGAACTGAAGAAGAAAGGCGTGAATGCTTTCGTGGATTCGGTTGTCTGGGGGTCGTCATACGAATTGCTTAGTGTTATTGATAATAAATATTCAAAAACTGACGACGGTCAGCACTTTGACTATCAAAGGCGAAATCGCTCAACCGCGCATGTTCACATGATTTTGGCCACAGCTTTGCAAAAAATGATCATGGAATCTTCCACGCTTTTGTTCTTGAATACCGATCGTTCTGTGTCGACCAAGCGCTCCGTCCAAGGGAACAACATGACCCATTCTCCCTGGATTCACATGGAGCTAATGTTTAGTCAGATGATTTGGGAGTTAGAGCATGGCAGGGGCATGCTGGATTCAGCTATGGAGTCGTATTCTACCGCTGCTCCGGTCTATCATAGTGTTCCGACTGAGCATTTGAAGTCTGTTTCGTCCTCAAGGTTCATGAATTGGCTGAAGGATCGTCCTGATCGACGAGACGGCGCTGAGTTTAATAAGGCCATTCAAAATTTTCATGCCAACCCAAACCGAGTTTATTAATTGGATAGAAAACTAAAGCATCTGGAGTTCGTTCAGGCAGTTGTCAATCGGTTGTCCACGAACTCCTTCCTCTTGAAGGGATGGTCAGTAGTACTAATTACTGGGTTGTTCGCGTTGGCAGCAGCGCAGGATAGCAAAGGGTTTGCAATTTTCTCTTTGGCACCGGCAATCGCACTATGGGGGCTAGACGGCTATTTTCTGGCGCTAGAGCGAAATTACAGGGCCATGTATAAAAAGATTCGGCTGTTGGAACCAGATCAAATTGACTTCGACATGGAGCTTGTAGTCGTTAACGGAAATATGGATTTCATGCGTGCCTGTTTCTCTAAGACGCTATTTATTTTTCATGGTGCAATCGTCTTATCAATCTGGGCAGCAGTAAAAATATTCTGACACCCTTCGCGTGATTTTTGTGGGGTGGATAAATAAAATATCCGAAACGTAATTGTTTCGAGTGAAAAAAGTATTAAGGGAAAGTTTACAATGCCTATTGATCTCGGTACCCTTCGTTCTGCTGCCACTAGGAAAAGTCGTAGCTTCGGCACTGCTATGAACTCTCAGAATGCACGCGCGATGGGCTATAAAACTGCGTTTCTCTGTCATAGCCATCGTGACAGAACGCTTGTCGAAGGCCTAATTCAAATCTTCAAGGAAGAAGGTGTGCTTCTATACGTTGATTGGATGGATAGCGAGATGCCTGAAACCACTAATGGTGATACTGCGCGGCAAATCAAAAACAAAATCCGGGAATCTGAGATGTTCCTGTTCCTAGCCACCCCCAATTCCCTCGCTTCTAGGTGGTGCCCCTGGGAAATTGGTTATGCCGATGGTGTTAAGCAGCACGAAAGGATTCTGGTGATTCCGACGAGAGAGCACGGCCAAACCTACGGTAATGAGTACGTCGATATTTACAGGCGCCTTGAACGCGCCAATGACGGCCAGCTGGCTGCTTGGTACCCACGCACTCACTCGAATGGTACTTACGCGCGCTCGCTCTGAGAGCCTAGCAAGTCCGCAATCCCATGACCGTCTAGCTCTTACTGCCTAGGCTACTGCTAGCTCCCTGGGCTTCTCGCACGGCAACCTACTGTGAGTCTCCTGCACGTCAAATATTTTAAAGGATTAAGGTATGTCTGATAATCGCGAATTCGATATCGCCCTCTCATTCGCCGGAGAAGATCGCGGATATGTTGACCAGGTCGCGAACCTTTTGCAGAGCTCCGGAGTAAAAGTTTTCTATGATAGGTTTGAAGAGGCTAATCTCTGGGGTAAGAATCTTTACGATTATTTGTCCGATATTTATATGAATAAAGCTTTTTATACCATAATGTTCGTTTCAGAACATTATGCAAAGAAGCTTTGGACGACCCATGAACGAACTGCCATGCAAGCTAGGGCATTCCAGGAAGGCAGGGAATACATCCTTCCAGCTCGCTTCGATGATACTCAGATACCTGGTGTACTACCAACCACCGGTTATATTTCGCTAATCGAGCGGTCGCCAGAAAAATTCGTCGAGGTAATTCACAAGAAGTTAATTAATAACGGTAGAACGGTGCCATCTGAGGCTATTCGGAAAGCGCTGTTTTCGACCACAACAATTCCTCGATTTGAGCCTCAAACACCCAGCGTAGCAGTTATCTCCGCCACTGGTGCTTTGGTGGGGGCAGCCACCGTTGTAGCTATTGCGGACAACGGAACCACGAAGGGCGGGCAGACCGACGCAAACGGAAAAGTCACATTGACAATTCCTACTCGCCGTCACTATAAGCTGCTCGTGGCTCACAGTAATTATCCGGCGGCCTTGATATCTTCGTGGGATCCTGCGGAGGGCATTCAGGTAACGTTGGCTGCTACCGAAAACACAGGTTCTATAATATGCCATGCCACGTGCTACATTCCTGGGCTTGAGGGAAGGCTTAATGCGATTTTTAATACTGACAATACAGCTTATCTGTACGCAGACAATATCGCGATAGATGGCGGAAAAAAGCAGCCTGTTATGTTGAGTATAAATGAGCCATATGAGCTTGAGGACTCAAATGGTGTAGTCATGGTGGTTCGTATAATGCATATTCAAGGAAGAACTTCTCTAATACAATTTATCCGACCTCGCTATGACAGCTAGTCGCTACTATGACGATTTCTAGGGAGCACGATGCATGCTCAAGCACCTTGTCTACTACGGGGTGCTTCAATGTTCCGTTTCAGGGGCTAAATGAACCAAAACCTGCTCCAGTGTAGAGTGTGCACATATGAAGCTATGCATCCCCCGGAATGCACCGATACTTATACTCGGAGCAAGCCATCTGCCACTTGCTCCCCGGCGCTCGAAACCCATTAGTTATAGTCTTTCGACTTAGATGATAACGAGGCTACCAGTAAGCCTACTGACATCAGCCCGAAGAACGACATGACCGCTCCAAGCATGTTGAGCCATTCACTGGTTTGCTTTATTTCCGTTATGGTAATGTTTGTAAATGACTGGAATGAAAATGTTATTGATTTCATTGCGTCACTGAAGGTGCTTGAGTCTTGTTTGAAGTAGCAAAATAATGAAATTGTGAGAATGAGGCCTATTGATGAGAGTATTATATTGAAAGGTTTTTCCCCGTACCCCCAGTACAACTCTTGAATAGACATGCGAACAAAGCCGAGGAGAGCATAAAGCCTCGTTCCTATTTTTACGCCACGTTTAAAGCTTGAAAAAACTGCCCACATATTTTTTCTTTCAGATTTTTTCTCTTGCAAAAAATGCTCGCCAGCTTGATCTGGGTAGCCTAAGTGCGAAAAAATCATTTTGGCGGATTTATGAAAATCTCTTTTTTCCTTGGCCGAGAAGCTGAAGGGCACAGAATACTCAAATCGACAATCTAAAACCTCGGTACCGGACAGCTTTAATTTCAGTTGGCGCGTTTTAATCAAAGTTCTGTCAAGTTTTGAATTTTTTAGTTCGATCTGATGGTCTCCATGTTCTAACTTACAAGAAGTCAAGTGTCCGTCTGCTACAGTAATTTTAGTTGAACATTGATGAAGTGTTATCGCATGAACTGATCCTTCAATTTTGAGGTTGCGTAGGGTGGAGAATGCGATGGTTTGAAAGCTTGTTATTATTGGGGAGATAAGCCTGAGGTTATCAATGTTTGCGAATTCAAGGTTTTTCTCTCCAATTAGGCCGTTTCTTACTTCTACTTCCGCTCCGCCAAGTTTTAGTAGTTCAAGTCTCGGTGGGGCTTTTGGTGAAGCCTTTGATTTCAGCAATTTCCATGGGATGCTTGGCATGAACAAAGGGATGTTGAACTGAATATTTGAATGGCTATCCAGATAGTCAGGGGTTTTGGAAGTTACTCCTGAGGGTGCAAGGCATAAACTTATGTCTCTGATGTCTTTTTGCTTGTTAGGGAATGCCCAGTCCTTGTTAGAAAATGCCCAGTCGATGTAGCTTGTGAATTTAACTTTCTGTAATATTTTAAGGCGGCTGGTGTTTTCTAGTTCGTTTTTTGAAATAAATGTATACTTAAAAACCTCCTTGGAGGGGATGTCGCTGAAAAATGATACGCCTGCATCATACTTAATGTAATAAGCTTCTTCTTCATAACTCTTGATGAAGCGAGATGGGCCGTGAAATAACAGATCCTCCACAGTCAATCCAACCTGCTCGGACAGCCAGAGGGGGAAATAAGGTAAGTTATCAAACAGAAATTCTACAATTCTAGGAAAGTCGTGCTGTCGCCTCCAGTTGTTAAAATCCTCATCTTTCCAGAATAGCCAGTCACGTGGAGCTAGTTCTATGGTTTTTTCGTAACGCTTGTCTTTCGTTATCATGGAGTCTCACCGAGTAACTAGAGAAATGTTTATGTGGTCTTAAGATTCAAGTGCTCGGTTTGCTTGGGGCGCTTCAATATGCCGCTCCATGTGCCGACAAGATCCATTCTCTGTGCCCTTGAAATGCGAGCATCCCCACTTGTTGACTTTGTCGCGAAAGACCATCTTCCCACCCGTTTTGGGGCAGACAGCGACCCAGCCATTGCAGCCTGGTGAAACGCAGAGACGATAACGTCCCGAACGGATCATAGGAGCGCTGCAAGATGGGCAACCACTCTCTCTGTGGGTGCATTGAGGGAAGTTCGAGCAGCCAATGAATGGGGCCTTATCAGATTTTCTAAACCTGTTGACCAGGTTACCCTGGGTGCATACAGAACAATTTGCCCCGAGCGCATTTACCTGTTCGGGTGCGGTTTCGAACTCTTCGAATTCCAAAGGGTATTGTCCCTCAATCAGCTCTCGTACGAAGGGCGAGCAGCGCGTCATGTCGCATAGTAGGTAGACGCGGTGTTTTGCGCGCGTCAACGCCACATAGAACAGTCGGCGCTCCTCAGCGTGAGGGTAGGGTTCTGCTGGTGGCTGCAGAGCTTCGATCAGGGGGTGAGTCACGATCTCTGAGGGCAGCCCGTACTTTCCTTTTGCCAGTCCCAGGATAATGACGTAGTCCGCCTCTTTGCCTTTTGAACTGTGGATCGAGTCGTTTTTGAAGGAGAGGTTGGGGTACCTGCTTGCTAGGACTGCGAGGTTGGGCAAGTCAAATTTGAATCTCGCAAGGAAGTAGACCGAGGAGCCTGGCTTCGCGGTTTGGCTGATGCGTTCTACTGTACGTTCAATCGTCTCAGCTTTGGCGGAGTCTTCTCCCAGAGAGGCTCTAACCAAGGACACCGTTGGTGTATCCACGATAGTGTGGGACTGTATGTCCTTGGTGATCTGCAGATCATTTTGCATGACGAAGCGGCTGGCCACTGCACCAATCATGCTGTTGAAGCGGAACGTTTTCTTGAGCTCACTGGCCTTGGTGGCGCCGAAGATTTTCTCGAAATCTGCTGTGAAGCTGATGTCGCTGCCAGTGAATCTGAAGATCGACTGCCAGTCGTCACCTACACAGAAGACTGAGACGTCCTCTTGGCCTTTGCGCAGTGCTCTGACCAGATCTGACCGAGACTTTGCGATGTCCTGGAATTCATCAACGATGATGAATTTCCATGGGCTCTTGAAGCTGCCGTCGAGCACATATTTATGGGCTTTGTTGATCATGTCATCAAAGTCCATCTTCTTCTCGTCGTCGAGCGCCTGCACGTAGGCCTCAACAATAGGTGTGAGAAGGTCTAATGCTGCGCTGATCTGGGCTGGATCGGCAGATCGAGCGATCAAGTCCTTTAGCTCCTGATCGTTCAGATTCGCAGCTCGAAGCAATCCAAGCATGTCCGTCAGAATTTCTGCGAATCGAGAAATGGCACCGAACTCACGAAGGGTTTCCAGAACTGCTTCAGGGGGCAACGGATCCAGTAGGACGCCTGCGTTAATCAGGCGCTTCTTCAATGCATCGAGTAACACGCCTTCCTGCTTTTCATAATGGAACGTCTCAATCAGCTTCGTGGCGCCCTGCTTGTGAACCTCGCGTTTCCACTCCATGTCAGCGTGGTATTGGTCTCGGTCAATGTAGGGAGCGGTATCGCCATTACGATCCGTGCCAAAATGTTCGATGTAGATACCGTACTCTGGGAGATAGAAATCAGGGCAGTAGGCGCCGCGAGCCTGCATTCGTATCGCCGTGTTGTAGACGGCCTCGTACTTGTATTCGATGCCATTTTTGAACAGGAAATTGGCAATGTCGCACTCTCCAAAACCTTTCACGGCTTCGCCCTTGAGCGTGCGAATCTCGTTGTCCTGCAGGAACCGGTAGTATTCGCCTAGGGTGTTGAAGTCGAAGGGGTTACGAACAGGGTATAGCCACTGCTCGAAATAGCTCAGCAGCAGTTCTCGGTACCCAGACTCTCGTTGTTTGGCCTCAAAGACGGTGTTGATGAAATGGGCTTTCAGGGCTTTGTCGGTAGCCATGGGACTGGTACCAGCGGGATTCGTTTCTGACTTGTGAACGATGCATTTGCCCAGCCGGTGAAAGGTTTCGGCGGTGATGCCCTTGATGCCTAGCTTGTTTTCAAGGCGTTCCCTCAACTCTTCGGCGGCTTTATTGCCGTACGCTAGGAGCAGGATCTCTTCGGGCTTGGCTTGTCCACTTTCGACGAGAAAGGCCACTCGGCCAATGACGGTGCTTGTTTTACCGGTACCCGCGCCGGCGAGGATGAGGTTGTTGTCCTCATCAATGACGCACGCCTTGCGTTGGTCAGTCGTCAGCGGGCTACTCTCGACGCTCTCAAACAGGTCGTGATAGTCGATCAGTGCTTGTCTGACGTAGCTGTCACGAGAGTCTGTGAGCTGGGGATCAGGATTGCGAATGAGTTGCCACATTTGGTCGATGACGCTCTTGTGCTCGGGCATCAAGACGTCTTCAGGTGGGACAGGAGGAGTAATGTGCTGCCAAGCGATTACCTGGCGCTTGAGGGGCTCCCACTTGGAAGTTCGGACATAGCGTGAGTCCTTGAGCCACTGCTCAAATGTGTCCAGCCGGCTCTGTGCCTCATTAACTCGGGGCGCATACCAAGCCCTGACGATTGCCTTCCAGGCATCATCTCGTTGCTGGGCAGTACGGAAGTAAAGGCGACAGGAGCCAAGGGGCGTGGTAATAGTCGCAGCGTGCAGGAACCAAATAGCCAATTTTTTTGGGGGGTGGCTGATCGCACTCCAATCGACGCTTTCGGTGCCCGTACGCGTTCGAATTGTGATCCCTGTGCTGAAAATTCCAAGTGCGAGCGCTGATGATGGAAGCCAGCGAGACCACCATGGAGGAGTGAGTTCTTTGAACATCTGGTACCAGCACCGGCATCACTATTGAGTGCTCGATGCGCTTCCTTCTAATTGAGTAGGTCTGGGCAGTGAACTGCGCGACCTCAGAGCTTGCTTCAGAGGTGAGATGCAAGCGGGGAGGGCGCCACGCTAGATGGCATTGTGATATGACTCGATTGGGCTCACAACCATTGGGTGGCAATTAGATGGTCTCCTGACCCGCCACCAATCAACGGCCTATTCATCATGGCTAGGATTATGCTGTCCTACCCAAAGGCCATGTGGGTTCGAGATCAGTCTTCGGTTGACACCGAACGTTCCCAGAGAAACCCAACGGTTGAGCGGGTCAAACCTAGTCGCCGCGCAGTCTCGGCCTTGGTTAGGCCGGCCTCTTTGCACTCAAGCACCTTCTGCAGCTTGGCGACGTTTACCGGTCGCGCGGCGGGCCGTTTCAAAACCTCCACTCCTGCAAGATGCGTTTTGATCTCGTCGGCGCTGACCTTTGCTCCGAGGGCATCCAGCTCGGCGATGGCCTGTGTCAGGACAGCGCGAGCGTCGGTGTTGTCGCGTGTCGAGACAACCAGTGCCATCAATGCTGAAGGGCTCAGGCTAAGCGCGTCTGCGAGCTGCGCGAACTTTTCCAGCGTTGGGCTGCTCTCGGCGTTTTCGATCTTGCTCAAATACGTGCGGGACGCAGCGTTAGCCAGGCTTTCCTGTGTGACCCCCAGGTTTCCTCGAACTGCTCGAACGACTGCCGCTAGCGCTTGCTTCAACAAGAACATGCCCTCAAAAACGAGGATATAGCCATGTTGGCGTGTACAGTTACACATCATATGTTGTATAAAACTGTCCATTCCGATGCTCCAGGGCCGCTTGCGGTTGCTTGGGCCATTGTCGGTGATGCTTGATGGGGCGAAACGGTTGGCTCGTGCGGCTGAGGGTCGTGCTATGGCATCTGAGGTGTGATGGTGGTTGGAGGCTGACTGCAGCTTTTCAATTATTCACTAAATCGAATTTCACTCTGCCGGCCTGCCAGATGCGCGCCTGCCGAACAGGCCCTGCGTAACTGGCCATTCATGCGCGCTGTTTTACCCAATTTCAGGAATGAAGTAGATGTCAAATCGTGTGCTGACACGAGATTTATCGGATTCACGAGATCGACAGAATCAAGGGCAAACGTTGCCCGCAGAGATCGTCAAGGCCAGGGGCATTGACTGGGCCGTACACATCGACGCGTACCTGACCCAAGCTGCGAAGGTTGGCGATCGGTACGTGGCACTGGTGTACGGCGACCGGTCGGGGGTTTCCCTAGATGGGATGACAGTTGCCACTCCTCCCATCGAGTGCGTTCAGGTCAGAGGGGGCTTCAAACTGATGCGCAGCGTCGGCGGAGATCACTATGTGATAGCGAGTGAGCAAGGCACATGACGACTTGCAGCCCCGCAAGGGGCTGGCGAGCTATCCCACTGCGGTGTGCCTGAGATCTCATGCATACAAGTCCGATGAGTATTAAAGCCTATAAGGATGAATAATGGCCGACCTTGAAAAAATTACGGTGACTATCAAAAACTATGACGTTCAGGAACGAGGGGATCTTGATGCTCTTTATAGCCGTGTAAGGTTGGAAGATGAGGAGGGTAACACCTTTTATTTCAAGAACATTGTAGTTCCAAAGTACCTCAAGACTCATGGCGCAATGGCTACTGAGGTTCCGAGAACCTGGTACTTTAAGCGAACTTCGAAAAAGTCCATCGTCGTTTTGGCATTTGAAAACAGAGATGGAAAAGTTGAATTTGATCTAGATGACATTCGATTGATCGCTAGGGCCACCGTGCTTAAGGGGATTGTGTTTTCGATAGGTTCAATTCCAGCCGCAATTGTTGCCGCCACCGCGACATTTGGCCTGGGGCTTATCATCCTCCCAATGGGCATTTGGTATGGATACAGAAATATATTCAAGCTCCCCAGCATGCTGAGCCGGAAGAGGTTGTTGAGCGATTTCGCGCAGCATGGGATTGTTGTTCGATAACTCTGCTGGCACCCGGTGCCTCGTGGAGTTGGATGTCGGCATTAAAAAGGTCGATTGAGATGTGCCGGGTTCAAGCCAGGCTCAGAGTTGTCTTCGGGCCACATAGAGAGCGCCAGTAGGTTTAGAGACCTGGCATTGCGCGCTCATCGGAGGAGGGTACTCATTGGGATCAGGGCAGGCCATCTCGGTGCCGTTGAGTGCTTTGTGGCTGTAGCTGGGAGGGGCTTGGAGGTGGCACCGCCCGAGATGGGACGCTCAACATCAAAGCATCTCAGATGCGCTCACTCGTCATCAATCGCCATGCGGTGTTGTTCAAGGTGCGCGAGGTCACGTTTCCAGGTCTGCAGAAAGTCAATCCAGTCGTGCCAGTAAAGCCCTTCCGAGACCCTACCGGCGGGGCCTAGAGCAATCGCAAAGCGAGTCATCCACGGCTGTGGAATATCCCGATCACGGATAATCCAGCAACCAATTGGGTGAGGCTCCCTGGGCAGCTCGGCGAGTTTCGTGAAGTCCAGTTGGCACGCGCCCAATGCAGTTTCACGGTCAAGTCGCTCAAGGTCATCCAGGCGCTTAAGGATTGGCCGTGCACTGCGATCGCCGGGTTGCATGTCAGCGAGCTGCCCTATTGCTTGTCTTCGTTCTCGTTCTCGCAACCACATGTCGTTCATGGCTATTCCATTGGAGTACAAAAGTACTCCTACTAATTTAGGGGAGACGCTGCTCAACGTGCAGTGGTGTTTTCCGTGCTTGGAGCTGTGAATCCGGTTGCGTAGTCCAGTCGAAGGTCAGACGGGAAGAGGGGGAGGTCGCGCGAACTCATGATGTGTCCTGTCAAGGTCGTAGATCTAACCCGGATCGTCAACGCGGTATGATCGATTCCGGCTCAGCTGAAAAGCGGTTAACGATGCAGTCTGCATTATCCCACGCTCATGCCGGCGTGAACCACTGCCCAGGCTTGGTGAGGCAAAAATTGACGAGGCCGATGGCTATGGAGAAGCATGTAATCGGATTGGAGCGTCGTAACCTGGCTGAGCTCGAAGCTGTCGAGCGCTTGGCCGCGACAGTCGGCGCCGAGGTGTTCGAAGCTGACGTGATGCGTTTGTCGCGCTTGCACACCATCGACCCCGTGGGCGCGATTCAAGCAATCAGGCGTCTTACTCATCCCTCGATCATCGGTATGAGTGATACACCTTTCCAAATTTTCCAGCGACTGGCTGATGAGTTGATCGAGCGGGAGCCCTCACTGCTGGGACGTCCAAGCTATCGGTGCAGAGGCAGCCAACATACAGCGCTTCCCTATGAGCTCTGGTTGTCCATCGTCAGGCATTCCCGAGATAACTTTGATCCAGCTGCCGCAGATGCAGAGTTTTTGGTCTCACGATTGAGGGAAGGTCTTACAAGCGAGGAGGCCTTTTTTGCTCTGTTCGCGTCGAAGCGATACAAGTAATTTGAATGCCTAGACCCCGGGGTTGGAAGAGTAATCTCAATGCATCCGATGCCCTGCCACGTTTCAGTGCCGGGCTCCGATGTAGTAGTGGAAATACCCATTACACTGCGCTGCCATGGACGCTGTGGCTAGATATCGTCAGGTATGCACGGGAGCAATATGATCCGGCTGCACTGGACGCAGCGTTTTTGGCCGAAAAGCAGAGGCAGGGAATGTCAAACAGCGCATCGTTTGACGCGTTGATCGCGGCTAAACGGGACAAGAAATAGATTCTTGGCGGTATGCCCAGCTACCTGGAAGAGGGAAGTGTGTGATCCCTGGTAATTGACTGACCTGCCCGCTGGGGTTGCGGCGGAAGATATTGGGTTGCTGGCCAGAATGCCATGTACACCACCCGGTAGAGCATATAGGGTAGGGCGCTACCAGTCGAAAACGAGGTACGGAATGTATCAAGTCATAGGGATCACCAAGACCCTGGCGTACTTCGCAACCACCTGCGTGGTGGTTTTCCTGATCATGAACTACAGAGACATCACGACTCTGTTTGCGGGCCCGCTGATGGATTTTCGCCGCCCCGTCACGTCAGCAGTCACAATCGGTGCTGGTGTTTTCTGGGTGCTGGGTCAGACCCCACTGTTTGTTTGGATCTGCAGGTTGCCCCTCGTTTGCAAGTATCTCCCTCCCATTGATGGGGAGTGGGACATGCAGCTGAAATCCAACTGGGGGATCATGCAAAAATGGCTCGGCCAAGGCGATGGAGCTTCGCTCATCACGGTGCCTGGTAAGGTCAAAATCAAAGCGCGTCTGTTCAGCGTCAAAATGGAATTCGCATCCGCCGACGGCTATTCAGAATCCAAGACCATTAGCGTCTCTGTACGGCCCAGTGATCAGACGGGTCTTCTAGAGCTGAACTACATGTTCGTCAACTACACCCAAATCCCAGTGGCGACCGACACCAATACCCACACCGGTGCTGCCCGCGTCTTCGTCAAAGAGTCGGGTGACGGGCTGTATATGGAGGGGACGTATTTCACCGATCGCAAGTGGACAGAGGGTCTCAACACCGCAGGCCAGGTCACTTTTACTAGGGCGAAAGCAGCCTGATCCGGCGGATGGTGAGTGGTGCTCGGTTGGGGCTTTTTCCACTATATGTGGTGTTTTTTATTTTCTATTGATCTACATGTTGTGGGGTGGCAATATGTCATCTCGCACGTGTCATCGAGCATGGTAGCTGACAAACTGGGAAGTACTGCACCCTCTGGATTGTGTGGTAGGCGTAGGGTGGCAGTAGGGGGGATTCAAGAGCGCATGAGTGCTCTGTAGTCTCGATGTAAAGGTCAGCAGTTGCTGGAGGCACCGTTCATATAGCGCCTGAGCGGAGGCTTCATGCCCAATTTTAGTCCCTTGCTGTTCACTACCACAGGGGAAGCTTGCTTCCTTGATGAGCTTGACCTCAAACCCGAGGAGCTTGCCCAGATCGATGGTGCCCGTAAAGACATCAGAGAGGCCTTGAAGGCCGATCTTCCCGGCGCCCTTCGCGACAAAGGCCTGGAAGGCGATATCTGTGAGCCACGGTTTTATATTCAGGGTTCACGTGCCTACAAGACGTTGAACAGCCCGTGTACGACCCCACCCCAACAGTCTGATATCGATGACGGCGTGTATCTTCCGCTCAGTGTCATGCGGGAAGAAAGCAGCCCCAAGCTTGCTATCGCCCTGTTCTTTGACGCGGTCATCGACGTGCTTCGTCCCATTTGCGCTCAAAGGGGATGGCATACCGAGCCCAAGGATACTTGTGTGCGCGTGACCATCTCACGCTCCGCGCACATCGATCTTCCCCTCTACGTGATTCCTGACACCCTGTTCCAGCTGATCAAGGCCAGTATGGAAAGCCGGGGTCACGCGGTCTTCGATAGCGCTATCAATTCCGAGCGGGACAGCTGGAAAGCGCTTCCTTCGGACAAAATTCTGCTGGCCGACCGCAAGCAGGGTTGGCGTAAGTCCGACCCCATGGCGATGAAGAACTGGTTCAAGCGCGAGTGCCAGGAAAAGGGTGATCAGCTGATTCGCGTGGTGCGCTACTTGAAAGCATTCCGCGACAAGCAGTGGGAGGACAAGGGGCCAAGCTCAATCCTTCTGATGGCTGCCGCGTGCCCGCTGTTCGAGTATTTCGACAAGCGCGATGACCGTGCCCTGCTGAACGTGGTGAAGGGAATTCCGGATGCATTGCGTAACGGTGTCGCGAGCCCCATCGACGCCAGCGCGTCGCTCACTGCCCATATGCCGAAGGAAGCGATCGCTGACGCTGTAGAGTTTTTCCAAGAGTTCGCTCGCTACCTGGAAGGCGCCATCAACGCGACGGATGCTCATACAGCCTACAACTGGTTGCATCAAATGCTGGGTGACCGGTTCCCGTATGCACCTCACCGCATGAAGTCGAACCCTGAGGGTATGCCGGCCACGATGGCTGCAATTGCTCCTTTGGCAGGGCCGGCAGAACCTGTGAAGCGCACTAAGGCAGGCTGATCCATGAGTGCCATGCCCGATGTGCTGCGTCACATGAATGGGTGGGGTTTTACCAAAGTGGAACCTCAACCTCATGCAGCTTGGCTTGTGATGGTCGGAGAGTTGTCGACGCCTACCCAGGGCAGTGTGCAATGTGAGGTGTGGATAGATCGCACCTTTGAACGGCCTCTCAAGGTATGGCTCAACAAGCTCCCGGAGTCGATTCCTCGGCTTGTGCCTCACCTCGGGCCAGATGGCTATCTGTGCTATGCAGCGCCCGGCACACAGGTCATCGACATTTTTGATCCTGTCGGGCAAATCCGGACATCACTGCTGCAGGCCACAGAGGTTCTGGAACAAGCCCTGGCCGGGAAAATGAAGGACGATCTGCAAGAAGAGTTCTTCGTCTACTGGGATGGAATCTACTGCTTCCATGACATCGAGAGACGTACGTCAGGCTCGGTTCAGTTGCTTCAGCTATCCGACAATAAGATGTACGTTCTCACAGATGACGCTACGCGCAGTCGTGCTAAATTCGCGCGCCCCGGAAGGAAGATTGACGAATTCACCTCGCAGGTCGCGCTGATCACGTCCAGTGCAGCGCCGAGACCCTTACAAGAAAACTGGCCCCCAAAAACGGTTAGCCAGATCCTGGACTGGCAGCACGAGCTGGATGATGCCTGCAGGCGTAAAATCCGGGATAAGATCATCGCAGCTTACCGCGACGAAGCCCCCGGCCTTCTCATCGTCATCGAGTCGCAAAAAACGGGATACAGCTACGGCTTTCTCGTGCATGACCTTCAGCGTAATCGTCGGGATGATCACCGTTCTGGCGATCAACGAATACCCATTTTCGAGTGTCCCATCGACCCTGTGCAGATGTTTCGTCTCGATGACAAGTACTTGGCTGAGCGGAACATACCTGGACGTACCACACTTTCTGGTAAGCGGATCGGCTTGATTGGGTGCGGAACCATCGGCGGGTTTCTTGGAGAAATGCTCGTAAAAGCTGGTGCCGGAACCGGTGGTGGTGAGCTGTTGCTGATCGATAACGACTTGATGATGCCTCAAAATCTAGGACGCCACCGATTGGGTTTCAACCACCTGTTCAAGTCTAAGGCGCAGGCGCTTGCGGATGAACTCCTAATAGTCCTGCCCAGTATTCGGGTACGCGGATTTAACAACGACGCCAAGGATGTGAACTTGTCAGGCTTGGATCTCATCATTGATGCCACTGGTGAGGAGTCCTTCGGCCATTGGCTGGCCAACGCCCCATCCTGTCCAACCTTGCATGTCTGGATCGAGGGAGCGGGGGTCGCTGTTCGCTCGCTTATAAAGCACCGAACCGAGCAGGGTTGTTATCGGTGTCTGACTCAGGCGAACAGTCAAGGGGAGCTTTTGTCCGTGGTAGGTGGTGTCGAGCCGATTTTTGCTGGGCAAGGGTGTGAAGGGCTATACGTGCCATTCTCCGCATCGGTTTCGATTCAGGCGGCAGCCCTGGCGTTGGACACTGCATTGGCGTGGGTTGCGGGCAAACCTTGGCCGTCGCTCTCGACGCGGCTGACGGATTACAGGTTTGAGCTGGCAACCCCTGACTGCTCGCCGCTACCGAATTCAGGATGCCCAGCATGCCGTTCATAGCTACATGGGTTGTGCCTGGCACTCAGCAACTGGTGTACCTGCGTGAGCAACCGCTTAAGGTTTTCCGCCGGTACATCCAAGAGGGTATCGACTCCAGTGAGGCGGGCGGGATATTGCTTGGCCATGTTCGCGGTGAGCATCTGGAAATCATCGAGGCAACTGAGCCATCGTTTTGGGATAGGCGCTTCAGGTTCCTTTTCGAGCGCATGCCCTATTTTCATCACAAGCTTGCCATGAAACGCTGGAAAGAAAGCAGCGGTTTCGTGCGCTATATCGGCGAGTGGCATACTCATCCGCAAAACTATCCCACTCCTTCCTCGATCGACTTGAGTGAGTGGCAGATTTTGGCCGCTGACCGGCGCGATGGTCGTCCATTGCTGGCCCTGATCGTGGGGCGTAACGGGCTACACGTTGAATATATGTACACCACGGGGAAGCGACGCATCCTTGCTCCGCTCACCCCTGTCACAGTGACCGGCCAACCGACAGATGGGCCTACTGAGTAAGTTCGCCATAGTCACTGCGAAGCCATGCTGCGCCTACGCGGATTCTCTGCTTGCCCATGAAAGTCACCGGCGAAATCAACTTCGGCTGATTGGTTCATGTTGGTGGGATTCGTGTCCATTCGCCTTAACATGTGCTCGAAACATTGGCTGCAGAAGGCTAAATGACATTAGGCGATGGTAGAATTATGCGCTAATTAGTCCAGCGCGTAACGCAGCCGGCAGGATGGTTAGCTAGCGTGGTGGCGGGCCAGCAACGCGCGGTTTAGCGTCCGTAGACATTCGAGGAAGGAAAATCGATGTACGTAGGTTTCGAGCTGAACGAGTACCAACCCCTTCGCGAGATTGACCCCTCAGAAATAAAGGATTTTGAAGCTCAGGAAAAAGGGGCATTCGATAGGCTATCTGATTACATGGTGGGGCAGTTTGAAGGCAAAGACGTTATTGATGCCGAAAAGCTTGCTGAGCACCTGTTTCCTGCCAAGAAGGCTCACGTGTTCCTATCTCACTCGCATCGGGATACTGAAAGTGCTATGGAGTTAGCAATTGCGCTAAGGGACAAGGGGCTTGAGGTTTTTGTCGATTCCTACGTATGGGACTACTTCGACAATCTGCTCATTGCGTTGAATAATGTATATGCAGACCCAGTGAAAAAAAACGAGGGTCGGGTCATATACAACTACAAAAAAGCAACCGACCTGACGGCAGGCGTCCACATGATGCTTATGAGTGCCCTCCAAACGATGATCGACCGCTCTGAGCTCTTTGTGTTCCTGAACACCAATAATTCGACTTCGCTCAAAAATTTTTCAGGAGTGGAGCGAACACTTTCACCATGGATCTTTTCCGAACTTCAATTTAGCTCGACTGCTCGGAGCCGGATTCCGCCTCGATATTGCGTCGGCATGGAGTCGTTACTAGAAGAAGAGGAGCATCGCGGAAAAGTGATTACAAGTAAAAGCGCGTTGTTATCCTTCAAAGTGTTCAATGAACACCTCCCTAAGGTCGACGGTGGTGAATTGAGGACGTGGTTCAACGGCACAGGTTTGGAGGGGGATAAGGCGCTCGATAGCTTGTATGAACGCTCGAATATTGCTCAGGAATTCACCAAGCTGCGCGAGGAGCTGGAAAGGCGTGAGTTAGAGGTCGCTCAGGAAGTCGACAGAAATCCATGATATGGGTGCTGTGGCGCGCACAGTCCTTTTGACCGACCATTGTGTAAGTCCTTCCGGCGCCGATCTTGTATCCCTCTGACGCTTAAACGCGTCAGGGGACTGCAAGATGAAAAGGGCGGATGCTTGCTTAACAGGGGTATTCCAGAATGGTTGTAAACCAATTTTTTGATCTGTTAACAACAAGGTTTACAGCTTAAAAAAATGGTTTACAGGCCGGCATTCTTGGGCCACTGCATGTCACGCATGATGCGTTTCGGTTTGGATGGTGGCAGGGCGGGCGCTTGCGGTGCTCAAGAACTTCGGGATACTCCAGCAACTGAAAATTTCTAGTGGAAGATTCTGAAAGTCTTGGCCCAACGGATTTGGATTTTCATCGAGTAGGCACTGATAGCTGATCATG
Organism: Pseudomonas sp. PA-1-6B; assembly: GCF_021609545.1. Taxonomy (NCBI): domain Bacteria; kingdom Pseudomonadati; phylum Pseudomonadota; class Gammaproteobacteria; order Pseudomonadales; family Pseudomonadaceae; genus Pseudomonas; species Pseudomonas sp. PA-1-6B. The sequence goes on along the minus strand of NZ_WJZM01000017.1, from coordinate 26,595 downwards.
AGTTCCGGAGCCTAGTTAACTGTTAAAAGCGATTTATCGTCAATAAATCAAACACTTACCTAATCTACTATTTTTGAGATTTTTTGAGATGCCGCCTCGCTTAGTAACAGGGTTTTCTGCGGGCGTGAACTCTCACATAATTCGGCGAGTTTCATGGCAAAGTCATGGATCAGTTGGTTGCTTCAGACTGAATCGGGAGCACCTTATAGAGCCCCGAAGCACCATTGCTGTGAAAAGGGGCACGAGTTCACCATAGCCCTTGGAAGCTCGGCCCGTCCGATTTAGGAGGCTGGTTGGGGCGCCCAATTTGAATAGTGACAGGGATTGGGAAATCTACACCTACTAATGCCACCTCACCTTGCTTCAGGTTTGGCAAGAAAGCGGCGGCTGAACGATCCAGCTCCCCACAGGCACGTTCGACCACTTCTCGGTCACGGTCATTGGTCAGTCTATGAACCAGCAAAGTGCCCATCTGACTCAACACTCCTTCGGTGATGTCTCGTGGTCGCTGGGTGACCAGGCAAATGTTGAGGCCGTATTTTCGGCCCTCTTTCGCGATGAGTTCGAACGCATCCAAGTTCTGAACGTCATCTTCACCCCCTAAGGTCTTCCCTAGGAAATTATGAGCCTCGTCCAAAATGACGATCAACGGGCGCTGTCGAAATGCCTCGTTACGGGCTCGCAGCAATAGCAGTCTGCCGATGGCATTGGCGATGACCTCTCTAGCGTTGAATTCATAGCCGACTGAGCTAAGACATATTCTGAATAACCGCTTTTCTCCAGCGATGAATTCATCGAGGTGTTCAACTAGGCTCGGAAGGCCTTCTGCCGGGCGAAATACACAGCTCAACGATGGAGAGTCCCTTACGCTCATGATTCGCGTCATGAGGGAGGAGCAGTACGATAGCTCAGTGCTTGCAGCGCCCCATCTGGTCATGTCGTTGTTGTATCCCGTCGGCATGCAGCATTCCTCGACAATTTGCCGAACCAACATACCCATATCGAAGGGGAAATTTGGATCGCCTACTCGGTTGGCGTTGTCATCCCTATTCATCGCTCGACGAAAGTCAGCTTTGAGTTGACCTACCTTCGGGACATACCCTTCTGTGAAGATATCTGGAGCTAAGGCGGCAAGCCTCAGGCTCCTGATGGCCTCTCTGAGTTTTGGGCCCTGGGTTTTACCTGACGGCTGGAAGAGTGCGATGAAATCAGTTTCATTGAAGCAACTGGGTGGGATACCTACCTCAACAGAGTCGGGAGTTCGATGCAGCGGGTTTCCGAGATGGTGATGTGTTGAGTCATTCCCTTCGAGTGACCGGTATTCCCCTGTCGCGTCCACAAGCACGATCTTGCAAGCGTATCGACGGCATTCCTCGATTAGCTTTGAAGTCGTCCAACTTTTCCCACCGCCAGTTGACCCCAAGATCGCGCAATGTCGTCCAAAGAGTTTTTCTGGCGTTACAGCAATCGCGAAACCGCCGTCTCCAGAGACGTGTCCGAGGTTGAGCGTTACGCGGGGGGACTCCCCATTTACTCCACTCGAAATCAATGTCGGGATTTTGGAGATAAACGAGCCCGGTGCTGAGTAAACCCGGTCTCCCAATCGTGGGTAGGAACTAACGCCTGCTGTGACTTTCAAGGTGTGTGGGTGAACAGACCCCAGCAGGCGGATGAAGCCGATCGCGTCAATAGCATGCGTGCCAGCAAAGTCTTGGGAAATCTCGGTACGCTCGCGATCAGGTAGGTTCACTTCGGTGATGCGTCCTAAGAGCACCGCCTGCTGACCCTCGATTAGCACCAGTTCCCCCACCTCACCCTTGCCGTAGCGGTTTTGACCTAGATATCGACCGCTGTTCTCTCCAGCATGTGCCAAGTTGATTTTGACCAGCTGCGCAGCCACGCTGGTGACCACTCCGATTTTGAGCGTGCTAAGGAGTATTCCTTCTGGGGACATGATTACCTACCAATCCGTTTGACTGCGTTCGCCAAATTCTCAGCTGGCGAAGCCGTACGTAGGTGGGGGATATGCGCGGCCAGATCGCTGAATGAACCACTAACAAAATGGACGTCGAAGCCGCGCTGAGCGAGATCGCGGAATTTTCCCCAGTAGGGGCTCGATCCATTATCCCCGCGGTTGTGGACATGGCTGATGCCACTGTAGTCGCAAAGAATCAGCTTCAGGCTAGGGTTGGATTGCAAGGCTGAATAGATCGGTTCGGAAAGGTGGTCATCGTTAAACCCGAATCCTGACACAACCAGACAGCTGTTTGGTTGACGTAAAAACTCCAGAAATCTTGAAAGCAGCTCCAAGTGGGGTTGAAGAAACGCTTGCTGGTATTTTCCTTTTGCGGGATATATCAGGCACGCGTTTTCCGGCGTCGGTCGGCTGTCCTCATAGATTTCATGACCATCTCGGCTCCAGCTGACTGATCCGTGTAGCTTCAGCAGTTGAAAAATGCCTTCGGCAAACTCGTGGCTGTCTGCCTCCCGGCGTACGATGTCGTACGTGAAATGTTTGCCATCAAACCGGCGTCTACGGGTGTAAGAAAATCCGTCAATAATGACCATACCCAGTTCCGACGCTGCCGTTTCAAAACACATGTCATAGTTTGTCGTAAACACCTTCAGCCGGGGGTCACGAACCCTTCTCCTAGCCAGCTTCTGGAGGAGTTCACGGTATGCCGATATGTCTGAAGTGGGCAGGGTAATGAACGATGAGCAAGCGTGTAGGATTTGCTCCTTCACGCGCGCGACAAACTCTTCAACGACTGGGTCGTCATTGAACGCCAGGTAGGCATCGCACTGTGATAAGAAATGCTCGATGTTCGGACTTTCGCGCTCGGCGTAACGGACACGCTCAGTAACCTGCTGACCGGCAGCTGTCAGCGCATGGGTCTGCGGGTCAAACATCGAGTCTTGCCATAACTTCCACATGCTAGGCCCACCTGGGTTACCTAGAGATGTACCGCTTCCAGCAAAAAAACCTAGGTTAGGCACCTGAAGAGCAGACGAAAACATCTCGCTAAGCCTATTCCTGTTCGAACTGATCACATTTTCATCATCAGGCTCGACCGCTTTCAGGACTTGATAAGCCTCAGCTGTCAGCGGCATCCAATCATTCGCACCTGGTGGAAGGTATGCCTGCTGCCCTTGATATGCTGGAGAGAGAGGAATTATAGGAAGTCGTGGTGCAGGGACAAAAGGAGGCGCATTTACTGGCATAGAACACGATCCTGTGTTGTGAAATAGAAGCCATGCAGCCTGGTTTTATCAGCCGTTCCGAAGCTGCTTTTGTAGGTGATCTGCTCGACATCATATCGCAAGCGCATAGCGATGTATGGCAAGTCGCCTCCATCAGAGTTGAGTGGCGACGTCATTCAGGATGTGCATTAAAGTGGCGTTCTGCTGAAAGGCAGCTTTCACGGCCACCGCCGACGTAATCATAGGAGATCAACGTTGAAATGGATCAATGCACCACAATTAGGACAATGGGGAAGTTCCTTGCAGGCCAGAGACCAAGTGCCTGCCCTGGTGGCTGATCTGATATGGGCGACCGTTTCTAATGTTAGGAGGTTCAGGTTCCTGCATGGCGAAAACGGGCAGGTGAGGGGATTTGACGGCTACCTCGACGCTGACGCTGAGTCCCCATTCGTACCTGATGGAAAGTCGATTTGGGAATTCGGTACGAACGGAGCGGGCAAAACTAAGGCCGAAACTGATTACGAAAAGCGTACCAGTGAAGTTGATGACAAAACGAAGGCTGAGTGCACTCTGGTCATCGTTACTCCTAGAACTTGGGATACACCAAGAGAAAAAGTCGAGGACTGGCTGACTGAAAAAAATAACCTGTGCCACTGGAAGAAAGTGGTCTACATCGATGGCCCAATTTTGGAAGAGTGGCTTGCCCAGGCTCCGGCAGTAGCATCTCGCTGGGCTAGATTCGAGCTGAATCTCGCGCCTCAGACAGGTGTGGCTAGCATTGAGGAGTTTTGGCAATCGTTCTCCTCGCGTTTCGAGCCGGCTCTTGTAGAGGATGTCTTACTCGCTGGACGAGAGAGCCAAGCAGATGATTTATTGAGGAGGTTGACTCAAGAAGGAGGTCGTTTAGCTTACTCTGCTGATACCACCGATGAGGTAATAGCTTTCGCTGTCGCCGCGATACGCAAGGCGCCTGAGAACATCCGTAAACCGCTCGAAGCGCGTACCTTAATCGTTGACACCGAGGACGCCGTAAATTTCCTGATGAGCTCATCAAACCTCATCTTCATGCCTCGAAGCTTCGCTCGCAGCTGTGTGGGGCAGCTTCTGCTGCGCGGCCCGACGATTGTCAGCGCTGGTGCGGATGACAAAAAACACGGCCATATCGAGTTGCGACGACCAACGAATCGTGAGCTCGGCACAGCCTTTACGAAGATGGGAATGTCAGACGAACAAGGATACGAAACTGCACGTAAATGCGGACGCATCCTGGCTGTTTTGGCACGGCAGTATCCAAGCGGTACGGCAGAGAAGCCAAAGTGGCTCGATGACGCAAAGCCGCTGGTTCCGATAATGCTGGCAGGATCCTGGGAGTCCGACGCAGTACTTGATAAAACCGTCATCAGCTCGCTCAGCCAACAAGACTACGACGACGCTGAGGATGATCTGCGTAAGTATTTACAGATGCCAGACTCGCCCATTGAGTGCATTGGCAACGTATGGGCGACCAGAGCCCCGGTGGATGTCTTTTTGCACCTCGCCCCCCTGGTTGGCCGTAAGCACCTTCAGCTCTTCAAGGACGCCGTAATCACCGTGTTTGGAAAAGCGGCGCAATCGCATAAGCCCCCGAGCGCTGAAGAGCCATTTATTTTCCAGGACAAGCGAGAGCGTGAGACCTCGCACAGTGAGCACCTAAGAAACGGCTTGATGACAACTTTGCTCCACATGGCAGTGTTGCATCGACCTGCAGGGTTTACTGTTGCGGGTGGCGACCCACAGGCCTTCGTTGATGATCTGATTGGATCACTGCCGGGTTTGTCTACAGACCATCGGCTTATGGCCAGTTTGGGGCAAGATCTGGTGTTGCTTTCAGAGGCATCCCCTACCTCTTTTCTCGACGCCCTTGAGCGTCAGCTTGAGGGCGCGACTCCATCCATTCTGCCGATCTTCGATGAGTATCCAGGGATACTGACCCCAGTTACATACCATACAAATCTGCTCTGGGCTCTAGAGGTGCTTGCTTGGGATTCTAATTGGTTCGATCGTGCAGTGCTTTGCTTGGCGAAGCTTGGTGCCATCGATCCAGGTGGCAACTTGAGCAATCGGCCAATCAACAGTTTGCGTGAGATTTTTCTTTCGTGGATGCCCAGCACTGCTGTTAAAACAAAGCGTCGTCTGGCCGTACTTCAGGCAACCATCAAGGCAGTTCCAGATATCGCATGGCCTCTGCTTGCCAAGCTGCTACCTCGGTCTGGCGACACGTCAGTGTCTACGTCAAAACCAAAGTTTAGAGATTACGATCATGGCGATCTTGAAACGATTACTTATGGCCTGATCTGGGAGAGTGAGGCCAAGATCGTGACCCTCGCCATCCATGAGGCGGGGTTAGACTTTGATCGGTGGAGTTCGCTGATCGAGGCTCTGCCTGATATGCAAAACGAGCCATTCGACGCCGTCGTCTGTGGTGTCGACAAGGTTTTGAGTTCGGCTGAATATCATGCGCGAATCAGGATATGGAAGGCTTTGCATGGGGAGGTAAAGCGGCATCAAAAATATTCCAACATGGACTGGGCACTTCGCCAGGAACTGTTGGAAAAGCTCGTGCAGATCACCGAGAAACATAGGCCTGCTGAAATGCTGGACGAGTTCAGCTGGCTTTTCGACGATTGGATGCCACCTGTCGACGAGGTGGAGGAGGATGCTGACCCGATCCAAGCCGTTGAAGACTTTAGGGTGAAGGCACTGAAAAGCATTTACGAGTCCCTGGGCGGGCAGGGACTCCTTGATTTAATGGGACGTGTGAAAATTCCACGGCTTGTTGCCTCTGCTACCCGCCGTCTAGAGCTACCTTTTGACCCGCTTCTTGATCTGCTTACGCGGATCATTGGCATGACCACACCGGAGCGAGAGCTATCGGCTGGCTCGATTATCGCGGATGGTAGAGCACGGTTTGCTCAGCATTGGGAAGAAAAAGCACGGGTCGCTTTACTTGGCAGCGATCTGAGCCCGGTGAACGTTGCGCGGGTGCTCGAAGCCCTCCCAGAAAATTCGCAAATTTGGCAATACGTCAGAACGTTCGGCGAAAAGGTGGAAAATGCCTATTGGTCGAACAAAATGCCGTACCGGGTTGATGCCAGCACTGATGAGCTGCGGTATGCCATCGATAGGTATCGTGCAGTGCAACGTCCTTCAGCTGCTCTGAGCGCCGCAGCCCATAGGCTCGACGAAATCCAGACGCGTGATGTAGTCGCTCTTCTGACTGAAAGCGTAGAGGAAACGAATCTCAAACCCGCGAATCAGGCAGGATCTAGCTTTTTTGATATTGAAAAAGTCATTGCCCACCTGGCAAAAAGAGCGGACATCTCGCTCCAACAACTGGCGGGCCTGGAGTTCGCCTACCTGCCGATGCTCAGGGACGACCCGCGAACTCTCCATAAGATGCTCCTCGAACAACCGAGTTTTTTTGTGGAAATGGTCGCCAGAGTGTTCAGAGGAAAAGACGAAGAACCTCGGGAGATTTCTGACCGTGAAAGCAAACACGCCTCCAATGCTTATCGCTTGCTCAAGAGTCTGAAGAGCTTGCCGGGACAGTCTGATCAGCATCTGGATGCTTTGGCATTGCACAACTGGTGCCTTGAAGTTCAGCGGTTAGCCGAAGAGGTGAGCCGCAAGGAGATTGCTGACCAGATGATAGGTCAGGTGCTAGCTCACTCCCCCCTTGATCCAAACGATAAGGCTTGGCCTCACACTGCGGTGCGCGGAGTCATCGAAGCATTGGATTCGTCTGAGGTGGAGCGTGGCATCAGCATAGAGCGAGTAAATATGCGGGGTGTCTACAGCAAAAAGATAGGAGAGGGCGGCGACCAAGAAAGAGCTCTTGCGCAGCAACTCCGTGACTGGGCAGAGGCATCGTCGGAATTCGTCCGCACAAGGGCCTTGCTTGAACGCATTGCTCAAACCTGGGATGCCTATGCTGCCAGCGCAGATACTGAGGCCAAGAAACAAGCTTTGCGTTTCTGAGCGGCGGCGGATCGGATGGAGGTGCGTTCAAGTGCAGTGAATCTAAGAGCAGCGTTGCGTTTCCGGCAACCGCCTGATCTGTTTCCCCTCGGCGGGATTGGCAAGTCGCGCTTCTAGGTTGGCAGGCGCTGCTCCAATGGAGGTCTTCCGCGATCAGAGAGTGCGGCGGGCTCTCACTAAAGGCCAGTCTGGGTGGAATGATGCCCCCTGGATATGCGGTGGCATGTCCGGGGAGCGTGCTGCGTTTTGTCCATCTGGTTCTGCGAAGGTTTCAGGCAACAATGCCATGCTCGATACGCAGAATCAGCGTCAGCGCTTCTTCGGTGGGGACGTCCCTCGGACTTTTCTGTCCCAGGGCCCCTAAAGGCCTCGACAACCAGCTCACGGCGCTCGCCCTGTCACCGAACAGCCTCACGGCAGCTTCCAATAGCTGCGGGTCGACCGTTTCCGAGGATTCGATGCACTCAGAGTCTGGGCGCATGGCATCATGGAGTGCCTCTGCGAGCGTTTGTAGCGCTTCCTTTAACCGAGCATTTTCCCGAAAATCTTCGCTGTTGGGCTGGTGCTCGGTACAGTGACGTAGAAGTGTCTCCGCGTCATTCATGTTGAGATCGAACTCGATCAGCATGTGGATTCCTTCACAAGGGGTGCGCCAGGGGGGTACCGGAACTATTCGCCTAAATTGATGAGTGCAGTATTTCATGAGCGATGTGATGACGAATGAGATTTTAGCCCGAGCCGCTCAGGTGTACGGCCTTAGTCACACTGAGATGCTCCATTCAGAGCTTTTGATTTACGATGTAGCCTTGGGCTGGGTGACCTCGTTCGTATCCATGAAAGCACTGTGGGCCGCCCAGCGTATCTCGCGTTGATCCACGCGCTGGAGGCCAGCACAGTCGAAAGGTTTTATCCTTCACCAGGCTGCCTACAACTTCGCGAGGAGTTGCATTGGGACATCCAGCGGTGTTTGCAGATGGCCTTGGTTCGCGGCGGCTACGCCAGTGGCGCGATGCGTGACTTAGCGTTTGGAGGCGACTTGGGGCTTTAGATGGGGGGATTAACCAATGGTCAACACTGTTTCAGCAAGCGCGGCGAGCAGTTCAAGTAATGGCGGAGCGAGTGGGCGCCTCTCAAGGGGGAGGTGGATCTCCACCGATCCAGGTGTCACCAGTTGATGCCTTGAACAGCCTTTTGAATAGCTCGTGCTCCTCCAGCACCAATGGGCCAAATCGATGAACATTTGCGTAGGCAGAAATGAAACCGCTTGCTGCATGACCAACGGCTGAAAGAATGTCCACCATTTGCCCTTCGGTTCCTTGCCGGAATGCCTCCGTTGTCTGGCCTTGGCCCGTGTAGGCGCTCATGAAGTAGCTCATACCGTAGACGGATCCATGAATGATTTCAGAGGAGACCGCGTAGATCCCGCCATAGGCGCCCAGGAATGCACCTCCGGACGCCTGAACGACTTGGCCTATCCGGTTGATCTTGGACGGAGCGTCCAGTGGACACCAGGTGTCCTGTCCGCGTCCGGCGAAAGCGGGGAAGAGTTTGGCGGCTGTCGCTTTGGGGCTCGGGTCATCGCCGAGGGTCATCATGAAATCCCCTGTGCCGACCACGCGATTCGAATGTTTCCACGCAGCGTAATGACGGTGCGCCAAAGCGCGCTGTGATACATCAACAGGTTGGGTAGTGAAGAAGGCGGCATTGATAAATCCCTCAACCACGCACCTGGCGATCGGATAGAGGTCGCGCACTGCAAGTCCTCGCTCCGTCGAGTTCCTCACGACGGTGCCAAGGGATTGGCCGGCACCCATGGCAACCGCAGCAGTGGCGCGAGCCTGGTCAGTTTCCAAGCCGCAGGACAGCCATTGGCCTTGGCGCAGAACTGGCCCCTCGGATATTGTGAACAGTATCATGGTCACCAGCTTTGACTGCTCGCCGATCACCGCTCGCAGCTCTTCCAGGACTTCTTTTCTTTGGCTCATCAAGATCCCTTCGTTGAGTCAGTACCGCTAAATTGAAGGATAAGCCAAAGTCATGTTGCGAAACACTTGGTGGTTGGTGCACCGGCACATTCGCCAGCAGAGGTATACGTTGGGCTGTCAGGTATAATGTGTCAAACCCCATTCGACGTCCCATACTACACGGCCCCTGTCTCATAGTGCGGCGTCCTTCATGCACCGTGAGCCCCAAGATGACCATGAATCTGAGTGAAGAGGAAATGCGCCAGGCGCTCTTTGGCAGCTCCCGCTCTACTCCTGAGACCGTGAGTGAAGCACCCGCAGTGAACCCTGCTCAGGCACCCGTCAAATCACCTCCTCGAAAGTCGTCATCGCCTCGACTGCGGGTGACGCTCAAAGTGACTAGGGTCTTCGAAGGGGAGGAGGAGATATTCACTTATGATGCCGACACGCTGAGCCGCATCATGGCTGAGCAAGAGGCGCGAAACGCCGCAAAAAAGAAGCGGTATAGATACTTCGAGCTCGCTTCCATCGTGTCTGCCTGAGCGGCTTGAACGGGTCAGTTTTCGGTCAGCGGCAACAGCATCAAGATTTTGTTACTGCCTAGCCGCCGCGCCTAACCTAAAGGCCCGCCTATTCGCAATGCTCATGTTCTGTCCTACTTGTGAAACACCACGCTAGCGGCTTTTTCAGGAGTCAATGAGAGGGTCTTGAAGGAGAGCTTGGCAGAGATGGCGGGCCTGGTGGGTAAGGGTAAGCCCACCGCGCTGAATCACCTATCTACGGAGCCCGTCATATAATGCTTCCCTGATTTGGGAGCCACGATGATTTCTCTACCTATTGACCTCGTATTGCCAGACTTACGAAAGGCCTTGGCCAACCGAAACGAAGCGATCCTTGAAGCGCCACCTGGTGCGGGTAAGACCACTCGGGTACCCCTAGCGCTGCTGAATGAGCCTTGGCTTGGTGATCAGAAGATCCTGATGCTCGAACCTCGGCGACTGGCTGCTCGGGCGGCTGCTGAGCGTTTGGCGAGTGAGCTGGGTGAGAAGGTTGGTGAAACCGTTGGCTACCGCATTCGCCTTGAAAGCAAGGTAGGCCCGAGAACTCAGATCGAGGTGGTCACCGAAGGTATCCTTACTCGCCGGCTTCAAGATGATCCTGCGTTGGATGGTGTGGGTGTGGTCATCTTCGATGAGTACCACCTTCGAAACCTTGACTCTGACCTTGCGCTGGCTCTTTGCCTGAGTGGCCGCGAACTGCTGCGTGATGAGTACCCGCTGAAGCTGCTCCTGATGTCTGCAACACTGGACGGCGCTCGTCTTTCGAAGGTGCTGAATAACGCGCCTGTAGTCACCAGCGAAGGGCGGATGTATCCGGTCTCTACTGTTTGGGGCAGCCAATATCAGCCAGGCGAGCGTATAGGTGCGCGGGTAACAGACACCTGTCTTGCAGCCATCAACGAGCAGCCAGGAAGTATCTTAGTTTTCCTTCCTGGTCAGGCAGAGATTCGGTGGGTTGCTGAGTCTCTTAAGGAGCAACTGTGCAGCCGCCCTAATGTGATGATATGCCCGTTATACGGTGACCTTGATCTCAACGCTCAGCGTGCTGCCATTAACCCTGCACCCAGCGGCTCCCGAAAGATAGTATTGGCCACGAACATCGCTGAGACCAGCTTGACCATCGAAGGCGTCAGGGTGGTGGTGGACAGTGGCCTTGAGCGAGTGCCGAAGTTCGATCCTCGCGGTGGTATGACCCGACTCGACACGCAGCGTATTTCGAAGGCCAGCGCTACGCAGCGTGCGGGACGGGCAGGGCGATTAGAGCCAGGCGTTTGTTATCGGCTGTGGTCTGAGTCGCAGCATGAGCAAATGGCCAGCTACAGCACCCCAGAGATCTTGCAGGCAGATCTTGCGGCCCTGGCTCTCCAGTTGGCCCGGTGGGGAATGAAGCCAGAAGAAATGGTCTGGCTCGACCAACCTCCAGTAGCTCCCTTCGCCCAAGCCACAGACCTTCTGAAGCGCCTGGGTGCACTCGATTATTCTGGTCAACTCACATCACACGGATCGGCTATGAGTGAGCTCCCTGCGCACCCACGGATCGCTCACATGCTCATCAAATGCAATGCGATGGGTCTGGATTCCCTGGGGTGTAACATCGCGGCGCTGCTGGGCGAGAAGGACACCCTACGTGGAGCAGGTGCCGACCTTCACACCAGGCTGAGTGCCTTGTCAGGCGAGCAACATACACGTCGAAGCGGAGGCTCTTTCCAGCGGGTGAAGCAGTCTGCTCGGCAGTACCGATCCCTGCTGAGAGGAAAGGCCTCCAGCCCCGTTAGCGAGCTCGATCACCCGAAATGGGTGGGGTGCCTGCTGGCGTTCGCATACCCCGATCGGATCGGCCTCCAGAGGCGTGTAAGTACATCTGAGTATCGCCTCTCCAACGGGCGGGCTGCAGTCTTCTCAGAACCTGATGCTCTCACCAAGCACGAGTGGCTGGTGGTGGCCGACCTGGGTAGCCGGCAAGGCCAGCGTGAGGAGCGAATCTATTTGGCGGGTGACCTCGATCCGACCCTGTTCGATAACGAGTTGGCTGATCTTGTAAGGTCTGTCGATGAGGTCGACTGGGACGAGAGGGAAGGGGTGCTCAAGGCTGAGCGGCAGTTGAAGGTTGGGCAACTGATACTGTCCACCGCTCCTCTGCCAAATCTGGATGAGCAGGCGCGCTCACTCGCTTTGGTCAATCTCGTGAGGCGCAAGGGTATCGAACTCCTACCTTGGAACCCTGAGCTGCGGCAGTGGCAAGCGCGGGTCGATCTGTTGCGTCAGCTGGATATTATGGGTGGCCAGGCAGAGAGCAAGTGGCCCGATCTCAGCGATGCCAACCTCCTCGATAGGCTCGAAGAGTGGCTCACGCCGTACCTGGGCAAAGTCACCAAGATCAACCATTTCAGCCAGCTGGATCTGTCGTCGATAGTAAGAAACCTCCTGCCTTGGCCACTTCCACAGGAGCTGGACGCCTATGCGCCTCAGGCGATCCAGGTGCCGTCCGGCTCGAACATCCGTATTGATTACTCGCAATATCCCCCCATTCTCGCTGTGCGGCTGCAGGAGCTGTTTGGCCTGGCAGAAACCCCACGCATAGCTCAAGGTAAGCAGCCGCTGATTCTGCACCTCCTGTCGCCGGCCCGCAGGCCTGTGCAAGTCACCCAAGATCTCGCGAACTTCTGGCGCAGCACCTATGCGGAGGTGAAGAAGGATCTCAAGGGTAGATATCCAAAACACTACTGGCCCGAAGATCCATTGGTTGCTGAAGCTACGGCCAGAGCCAAGCCTAGAAAGCAATGATCAGGTACGCCTCGCATCGCAAATAGTCGCCAAGTGCTGAAGCTCCATTTGCTATCGCCGGCGCGGCGGCCTGTATAGGTCACTCAGGATCTGGCCTGCTTCTGGAGCACGACCCACGCTGAAGTTAAGAAAGGCTTGAAGGGGAGGTATCGCAAACATTACTGGCCTGAAAATCCATTGGTAGCCTCCGGTACTTCGCAGGCAAAGCCTCGCGGAACGGGATCACTAGCTTGGTACTGCGATTCGGCAGACATCTGGTAAAGCTTGTAAACCTATTTTTTGACTTGTAAAGCGCCAGGTTTACAGGTCAGAAATTAGGTTGCAAGCCAATATTGTCGTGCGCGTCCGGCCTCCAAGCGTGTCGGTTCGGAGCGTGATTTGCCAAAGCTTACGTTATAGCTACAACGTTGCTGCCTAAGTGCGCGCTGTTGACGGAATACCGCCTCTTAATTCGGCTACAGCAAGATCTTCTTGGTGCAGGGACTGAAGAAGGTCGAGCTCAGCCGAATATTCGTCGATGTCCATCCCTTCTTTTAGGCGCTGGCGGAGTTCCTTTTCACGCATAAAGTAGCCATCCATCGCCCGCTTTATGTGGATGGAAGTTACGGTAGCTGAATAATCGCTGAGCGCAGCCAAGGCAAGATGCAGATAGGTGTTAATAGAGGATGCATTGAGATGGCCTGTCCACTGAATAACCTCTTCTTTGAAGATGTTTGTATTGAGCAAGAGGCTTTTGCGGAAGTCGTCAGGGTTGTTGATCTGATGTTGCTGGATGAAATCAATAAAATATTCCGTCACAAAACGATGGCGGAACATGTGTGGGCAAATCTGCGATTGTATGCCTGACAATTCTTTAAGATCGTAGATCTCGTTGTACAGGGTTTTGCTGGTTAGAGGCCTGCCTGTGGTTTCTGAGACGAATAGGAAGCGATGATCCTTTCCCTTGTTATGGAATTTCTTCATGAGATTTCTGCGCGCTCTCTCAATGAAGGTGTCAAGGAGCTGAAGTAGTGTGGGCGTCACAGGGACTTGCCGAGTGACCTTATCACCACCTCGCTTCAACGTGGTCATTGTCAAGGTTGGCTCAGCCATCGCTTTAGCTTTTTTGACGTCGTCGATTGTTAGATTGGCAATCTCTGAGCGTCGGGCACCCGTGTCCGTGAGGACGTCGATCAACAATGCGCGCCTGGCCTTGACGAAGTTAGAGTCTTGAGACTTTCTGTTTGTTTCCTTGAGGAGAATGATCTGTTCCGTGGTAATTGGATTCCTTGACTTTCGACGCGAGGGCGGGCCGAAAGAGTGATGAACCAAGTAGGAGCGCTTTGATTTGTTACCAGACGCATCAATGAATTCGAACGTTTTCATCACCGCACGAATGCGGCCTTCAGGTGAAACGAATTCGTCATAGCCATGGAGGCGGCCCACGAAACCCAGGAAGTCAAGCCAGACGCGGCCAACTTCAGTTATGGAGTCCTCGGTGCGTTTCCTAACGGATGGATTTTTTGGGGATGGCTCTACCCGCAGCTCCTCAACATAGTCTGCAAAATTTCCGTCGTTCAACATTATCGGGTCGCGACCATCACGATAACAAAAACGCAATAGCTGGCTTAGCTTAGCTGCGTAGTCTCCCATTGTTCCGCCGCCGTCGCCGGCGCGTGATAGACCACGTGAGCTGCCGCGCCCCTTTCTGTTAAAAAGCGTGAGCATGTACAGGTTGCCAATGAGGCAGGGTGAGCCATTGGGCCAGCTCATGAATGCGATATTGGAGGCGTCGCGCATCAATATCCGGTCAACGGAGAAGCTGCCGAATGTTTCGTGCTTGCCTAGAAGCTTATAGAGCTTCTCGGAGGTACGGTCTGAGTACTTACCTGTAATCATTTATGTCCGTCACCGTCGAAGTCGTATGCTTTTGTTGTGCGGGAATATCAGTAAGGTTGAACGGAGGAATGCCTAGGCTGGTAATGGCCAAAAGGGTTGAAATAGCATCTGATGCCCATTTTTCACGCGTTAATGGATCGCTCTGGGCACTGATGCTTCTGATCTGCCCCATCGATTCCTGGAGTGCTCGCAGAAGCAAGAAATTGGTCTGACGCAGCATGTCGAGCTCGTGCTCATGATCGGAGACCCGCTGCTTCAATCCCTCTTTCGTGCGCTTGTTGCTCCTGGTCTGTTTCCGCTCATGTCGCTCGATCGCTTCGATTGCCTTCACACGCAGCTTATTCATGGTATCGAACCCACCAGTGAGCGCTTCGTCACTGTACTTCTTGAGCGTGTTCAGGCTGGTAGGGACGGTCTTGAGCTCATGGCCGTCATCAGTCTTTACGGTGCGATCAAGGCTTGCCAGGGCGCTCTGGGTCTTCAGGGCACCGATCAACGCCTCATCGCTAACGAACGCGTGAGGAGTCGTAATGATCTGGCTCAGCAGGCGTTGTAGGGCCAGCGCACCCGATCTGACACTTTCAGCCCGTGAGGGTTTCTTGTCAGTCATGCTGCCTCCTGGTATTTCAGGCGAGAGACGATCTTCATGTGGGTGCCATCGGCATCCGTGAAGAAGTCAGGCTCAATCTCAATCATGCCTTCCTTCATCAGGTCACTGATGTAATCTTCAAGTTCGGAGGCTGGAATTAATGTGTAGTTATCAGTCTTGTAATGGTCTTTGATAAGTTTTACAAGTTCTTTGAAATTTTCAGTATTGCCAATATGAATGTTTTCCGCTGCATGTTGTGCAGCGGCGGAAGCGAGAATTGCACCGTCCGTGCTTTCGGTGATGTAATTCCAAACGTGCTTCATATCGGTGTGCCCTAGCATCCATCTCAGCGTATCGATATTGGAGAAGCTTCCGCAGTAAAAGAACAACATAGCGAAGAAGCGGCGCATCTGATGTTGTCGCAGGTACCAACGTTGGCCGCGCTCGTTGAGTGGCATCTCAAAGTAGTCGCAAAAAATATCAAGGTTTCGGTTGTAGGCTGTATTGCCAGTATCAACCAGGCCTCGTTGGCCACGCATATGGGGTAGCGCAAACAGTGTCTTGTAGGACTTGATGTATCCGATGCGCAGAAGAATTTTCTGCATTTTCACAAGATTCTTAATCATGTCCCCGGCGATGGGTTCGATAGGTCGTGTTTCCGTTCGACGATAACCGAACAGGTGCTTACTGCTTTTGGCGTTACTAAAATTTAGCCATTCACCACAAGCGCTTAAGCACTTGTCGGCTTTGAGTGTGTAAAGCTCACTGACGCGTCTGGCCATTAGTACGCCTATGGTCAGCTGGATTCCACCCATGTACGTAGCAAGAAGATCGTAAAGGCCTACATTATTTCGGAGCTTGTCAAAGTACTCCTGTTTATTTCCTTTGATCGACTCACGCAGGGTCTTGGTATCGATGATTCGAGAGCTCAACGATAATTGAGTGACACCTAGGTTTACCAAGTAGGGGCCAACAATTTTTTGTACTTCACTTTCGGATAAGGTGGAGGGAGCGATGCCGCGCTTTTGACACTCCAGTGCAACTCGGCAAAAGCCCCTGATGATCTCAGTACCATGTTCAATATGAAACTCGATCGCATGTCGCAGCGATGTGAATACGGTATCCGATGGCACAGTTCTAAACCTTCCCTTTGTGCCAAGTTTCGGTGTATACGCGTCAGCCTCAACCAAGGCGGTAATCTTCGGCGCGGGAAGTCCGATCTCGTGGAGGGTTCCAAGGTTGTAAAGGCTTGACCTATAGGCGAAATATGTTTGGTCACGCATCAGGGAGTTAGCGGCGGTATGCGCCGGCACGCCAGGATATTCACGCATGAACATCGAGACGTCGTCGTTGAATCCTAAAATGCCATGAGCGGTCTTAGATTGATTCTTGCCCCATAGGCATTGCGGATAAAGGATCTGAGAAAGCCCGATTGTGTTCGGTTGATAGCCGTAGTCAACCTGAGGGCTTCCGTACATACCATTCATGTACAGGCAGGCGCGGATAGGTGGGATCAGATCGAAGGGGATACCTAGTGCATCTTCGTCTTTCTGTTCATTAGTCAGAATCAGAAGCTGAGGGCGCTCCTTGAGAGTCGCCAGAATCTCTCTTTCGCTCGTTTCTTTCAGAAGGCCGTAGCAGTATTCCCTGAGCTTCGGAGTCCAGTTGTAGACCGCCTCGGAGATGGAAGTATCTTTTGACAGGGTATCCAGCAACTCGATTAAGTTGCCACTAGTTAGGCCGGCCAGGCCATATTTGGAAATTTTGTATCTGGCGTCGTTGAGAAGCAAAAAGTCAATGATGTGACATGCACGCCAGAACTGCCTTGACTGCTGACCTTTGAGATCATTGGACTCGCCAGAGTCGCTATCGTTGCGAGTACTGGATGTCAGGAAATACTTAAACCCTTCCAAGGTGGCTTGGTTCTTTTTAGCAAGCAGAGAGCTGCCGTCAGACATCGTGACGTTCCAGTCCAGCTCTTTGGGGCTTTTTTTGTACTCAAACGAATACTGCCAGACCGGGCAATCGAAGTCGTTCAATAGCCAGGCTGCTGACTTGTACTCCTCGCGCGGCGATCTGAGGAGAGGCTCCAGGAAGGCGAGTTCAGGCGGCAGTAGCATAAATCAGGTTCTCCATCTGGGCAGAGTCGATTTGGGCGCGTGCAGTCTCCAGGTAGTCCTGAAGGTCGAACTCGTTCCCGTCAGTGATGTCGTTGACCAAGAGGTTGGTCAATTTCGCCCAGTAGAGGGCTTTGGCACTGATCTCGTCGGGGCGCGGGGAGAGTCGAACGGCTTCTTCGATCGAGAGTAGGGTAGTCAGGATGCCGACGTCGAGCGAGATGACGACACGGTCGGCTGCTTCTTTGTCTTCCGGGGATGACCTTGCCGGCTTCGGATTTTTGATCGACTCCGGGTCGCGCATGCTTTGCGGGATATCCTTGAGTGCGTTGTTATCCAAAAAGGTATGCAGCTCATCCATAGTCTGGAAATTCGACACCTTGAGCAGGTACTTGCTGTCTTTCATCGCCATGCAGATGATCCCTCGCTGGAAGGCTCGGATCCACCGTGTCTGGAAAAACGCCAAGATCGGTGGGGGAAGGTACCTACTCAATAAATCCAGCGACACATCGGTATGCCCTAGCGCCTTTGCCGTCTCAGTGATGCTGTTGCTCTGGATGTAAATCAGAACTGCTCGGGTCGCCCGCAACGAGGTGATCGAGATCCGGCAGATAAATTCCTCCACGTCTTCTTTTGAAAGATTAAGGAAGGGAGAAAACTCGTCAGCGAGATGCTGATAGCGTGTCGCAAGCGTGCCAGCACTCCAGTTCGTTGGCATCATTTTCGTCGGGTACGTCAGTCCGCGTGAGCATGCGATGAATAGATAACGCCAAGCGTCGTCGCCTTGCTCTCGGAGGTAGTCTCTCAAGGGCTGCGTAGCGCGGATCACCTGTCGTACCCTTACGGCATCCCTGGGTTTCAGCTTTATCTTGATCTCGCTGTGCTTTCCGCCTTTGCGGTCTTTGTAGCCGGTGAGCTGGTAGTAGCCTTCCAGCTTCAAAAAACCATGAAGATCGCCCTTTTCGTTGTAGAGCTCTAAGTTGTCAATGAATGATTGAGTAATGCAAGGGTATCCATGCACTAACAGTAGTTTGTAAGGGTACAGGTCGTCTGGTGTCGGAACGTGCAGGAAGCTGTTCAGAAATTCCCGATTGATGTTTTTTCCGAAACGTTTGGAGAAATCTCGTCTGACGTAATCAAAGCCATGTTGATTGAATGCGGCGCATACATCGTCAGGATTTAATTCCTCTGGTTGAAAGTGGGTCGGGTAGGTGATTTTTTCTGAACTTCCAGATTTGGCCAGGCGATTTCTAGCTTTCTGGTTGTTTGAGACTTTCCAGGCCTTAGCGCTAGCCCATTTATAAAGGGCGTCGTTGTCTGCCTTGATCTCTTTGAATAGAAGTTCAATGGCTTGAGTATCAGAAAGCTGGTAAGGGATTTGGGTGATTAGCTTTTCTTTAAAAACTTCGCCCTTACTGTTTTTTTTGTTGTTGGTATCCTCGCCCGCCACATTAGTGATTGGGGGTTTTGGCAGGGTGCCTACAAATGGTTTGGCCCACGTGCCCCCGGACAGCATTGCTGAATTAACTACGTTAATGAACGCGGCATAACTTTTTGTGGAAGCTGCCAGGTCGTTGTTCTGAGCAAGTTGATCGTTGAAATACCAGACCATAAAGTTGAGAAATAGATGTTTGATCTGGATAGGATCTTGGAATGCTTCAGCGGGCCATGCCTCCGCGCGCTCGGAGACAAAGTTCAGAAAAGAACTGAACTCACTGCATCTGGGACGACGCATCTTGATCGTCCATTGAGACAGGGCTTTGTATGCCTTTTCTGTGAATTCAGGGCCATGCGAGATCCACAGATTGGCAAAGGAAATATAGCTAGTCTTGCCGTTCAAGCTTTCAACTGGCCAGCCGTTCCAGAACCTAACCGCTTGTGGGTCGAGCTTATCTTTGGCGGTAGTCCAGTATTTGGCATTGGTCTTCGGCCAGCCCTCCTTGCCTTCGAAGGTCGGGAGCAGCGGAACGACTTTGGCCATTTCGTGAATGAGCCTCACGAATTCCCGAGCATAGGATTTTCGGAGGTCAGAAGAAATCTCTACGAAGGTCTCGTCTGACAATGCGCCTAGGAAGCCTCTGACCGTACGCCCGAAGGCCGGCGAGGACATTCCGACGTAGGTCACTGTCGTCTTCGTGATGTCGCAGTAGGCATCGAACAGCTTGGTGAGCTGACCCATCCCTTCACGAGCTATCGGGGCGTACGAGCGGTGCATCAGGTCGAGCACGTCCTCAGGGAGAGTGGTGAACGGATAGTTCACCAAAGCTAGTGCTCCTTTGATGATTGTCAGATTTTTTTCCATGAGCTTGAACGTCTTAACGCCTTGTGATATCTATAGTTTCATAGGTTTGACAAGGCAGTGCAAGTGGCAAAATGCTCGAGCGCAGCCTCGACGCCGACCTGGCGCTGGCCCTGAGCCTTAACGGCCGCGAGCTGTTTCGCGACGAGCAGCCGCTGAAGATCCTGCTGATGTCCGCCACCCTCGAAGGCGAGCGCCTGGCCGGTCTGCTGGATGACGCGCCGATCCTGCGCAGTGAGGGGCGCATGTTCCCGGTGCAGATGCGCTGGGGGCGCCCTTACCAGGCCGGGGAGTTTATCGAGCCGCGCGTGGTGCAAACCATCCTCGAAGCCCTGGAGGATGAAACCGGCAGCGTGCTGGTATTTCTGCCGGGGCAGGCGGAGATTCGCCGGGTCAACCAGCAACTGGCCGAGGCCCTGGGTGATCGCCCTGACGTGCTGTTATGCCCCCTGCATGGCGAGTTGGACCTCAATGCCCAGCGCGCCGCCATCGACCCGGCGCCGGCCGGCAAGCGCAAAGTGGTGCTGGCTACCAACATCGCCGAGACCAGCCTGACCATCAACGGCGTACGCGTGGTGATCGACGCCGGGTTGGCTCGGGTGCCGCGTTTCGACCCCGGCAGCGGCATGACCCGCCTCGACACCCAGCGCATCTCCCGCGCCAGCGCCACCCAGCGCGCCGGTCGGGCAGGTCGGTTGGAGCCGGGGGTGTGTTACCGATTGTGGTCCGAAGACCAGCACGACGGTCTGGCCGCTTATGGCAGCGCGGAAATCCTCGCCGCCGACCTGGCGGGGCTGGCCTTGCAACTGGCCCGTTGGGGCGTGACCCCCAGCCAGTTGGTGTGGCTGGATGCGCCACCCACAGCCGCGTATGCCCAGGCCCAGGATCTGTTGCAACGCCTCGGTGCATTGAACGATGAAACCCTCACCACCCATGGTCAGAAAATGGCCGAGTTGCCGGCGCACCCGCGTATTGCCCACCTGTTATTGCGTGGCCAAGACCTGGGGCTCGCCGCCACCGCCTGTGACGTGGCGGCGCTGTTGGGCGAGCGCGATATCCTGCGCGGCGGCGGTGCCGACTTGCACAGCCGCCTGGCGCTGATGTCCGGCGAGGAGCGTGCGCGAGGTACCCAGGGTGGCGTGCAGCGCGCCAAGCAACTGGCCCGGCAATACCGTGGCTACCTTCGCGGCAAGGCGACCCAGCCGGTGGACAACCCCGACCACCCGCGCTGGCTCGGCGCCTTGCTGGCACTGGCCTACCCGGACCGCGTCGCCCAGCAACGTCGCCCCGGTGGCGCTGAATACCGCCTGGCCAATGGCCGCGCAGCGCTGTTTGCCGAAGCCGACAGCCTGATGAAACAACCCTGGCTGGTAATCGCCGACCTGGGCAGCCGCCAGGGCCAGCGCGAAGAACGCATCTACCTGGCGGCGGATTTTGATCCGGCACTGTTCGACACGGTGCTGGCCGAGCAAGTGCGCAACGTCGACCAACTCGACTGGGACGAGCGCGAAGGCGTCTTGCGTGCCGAGCGCCAACGCAAAGTCGGTGAGCTGGTGCTCAGCCGCGAACCCCTGACCGGCCTCGACGAATCCGCCCGCAGCCAGGCGCTGGTCAACCTGGTGCGCCGCAAAGGCCTGGAACTGCTGCCCTGGACCCCGGAACTGCGTCAGTGGCAAGCCCGTGTGATGCTGCTGCGCCAACTGGATGCCGGCAACACCAGCGAGTGGCCCGACCTCAGCGACAAAGCCCTGCTCGCCAGCCTCGAACACTGGCTGATGCCTTACCTGGGCAAGGTCTCGCGCCTCAGCCATTTCGCCAACCTGGATATTTCCAGCTACCTGCACAACCTGCTGCCCTGGCCTTTGCCCCAACGCCTGGAAGAGCTGGCGCCGCAGCATGTGAAAGTGCCGTCGGGGTCATCGGTACGCCTGGACTACAGCGAGCAGCCGCCGATCCTGGCGGTGCGCTTGCAGGAATTGTTCGGGCTGGCAGACACCCCGCGCATTGCCGGCGGGCGCCTGGCTGTGAAGTTGCACCTGCTGTCCCCGGCGCGCCGGCCGGTGCAGGTCACGCAGGACCTGGCGAACTTCTGGCGCAGTACCTATGCCGAGGTGAAGAAGGATCTCAAGGGGCGATACCCCAAGCATTATTGGCCGGATGACCCGTTGGTGGCCGAAGCGACGGCCAGGATCAAGCCCAGAAAGCCCTGAGTGTTCAAGTCATTCCCAGTCTTTACGCAGGCTGGGCTCATTACCTGAAGGCTTGGAATCAGGGATTCGGCCGCCAACGACACCCAAGGCTGATGATTTCGTTTTTTCCCAGGATGGATATGTACCCAATGCTCAAGTTCAATGCTCACCTCGGTTTCCAATTCAACGAGTTGCCTTTTCTGCAACGCATCGAAGCCGCCGCCGCTGCCGGTTTCAGGGCAGTGGAGTTCCCGTCACCCTATGAATTCGATGCCAGCCTGCTCGCGGACCATCTGGCCCAATACAACCTGCCGTTGATTCAGTTCGCGGCGCCGGCGGGCGTGACCAAAGGCATCGCTGCCTTGCAGGGCAAGGAACAGGAATTTCGCGAGGGGCTGCGCGAGGCGGCCCGCTATGCGAAGGCGCTGAACTGCTCGGACGTGCACATCATGTCGGGCGTGACCACGCCTCAGGATGAGAGCGCGCTTGCCTACACCAATAACCTGGAATACGCGGTCAAGTACCTTGAAGATCAGGGGTTGCGAACGTTGATTGAAGTCATCAGCCCGCAGGCGATGCCTGGCTATTACCTGTCTGACTTCAGCAAGGCCCAGCAGGTGCTGGAAACCTTTACGAGTGTCGGGCTGATTCTGGACCTTTACCATGCCCAGCTGTTGACCGGCGACCCAGCCGGGGTGCTGGCGCAGTTTTACGACAGGACCGTCCATGTACAAATCGCCGACAACCCGGGGCGTCATGAGCCGGGCACCGGGACCATGGACTTTGCTGCCTTGTTCGCGGCGCTGGAGCAGCGTGGCTACCGAGGATGGATCGGCTGTGAATACCGCCCATCCGGCACCACGGTTGCCAGCCTTGAGTGGCTTAAGCCGCTCCTGAAACCCTAGGGGTTATTGCGCGGCAGGCAGCAGGAAGCGGGCGATCACCGGCAGGTGGTTGGAAATACGCAACGTATCTTCCTGCCGCACCTTGGCTTCCACGCGTTTGATCCGCGAGCTGTAGAACAGGTAATCCAGAGTGCGATCCGGGCCATCAAGGCCTGGGTCGTTGGGAAAGTGCGTCAGCCATTTCTCACGGTCGATGCCACTGGATTGGCTGTTGCTGGGGATCATCGGGTATTTGTCCCACAGCAGATGCAACTCACTGTCCGGCGAATACTGGCCACGCTTTTCTGCGTCCAGGCGCAGGAACTGGCCCAGTGGCAGCAGGTTGAAATCCCCGCCAATCAACCAGGGTGTGCCGCGACCTTCGAGTTTATCCAGCAGTCTTACCGTACTCGTGACTTGCTCCCGCACGGCACTGCGCCCAGGTGCACCGCCGTCCAGGCGGGTGTTGAGCACCGCCAGTTGGCCTCCGTCGCTCAACGGCAGATACGTCAGCAGCAGGGCCGGCTTGGGTTGGAACTGACGGCTGACGAAGTTGGCCTCGGCGGTTGGCAGTTGCAGGCGTTCGGCGTGTTCGATCTGGTAGCGGCTGAGCGTAGCGAGCTTGCGCCCCACGCTACCGAAGATGTGCAGGCTGGGCACAAAGTCGGCTTTCCAGTCGAAGGCGTGGGCGCTGCACGGGTAGAGGTCGACCAGACGCTCCTGCAACAGCGCAAGCTGGTCCTGATAGTGGGACGGTTTGGCGCCTTCGTCGACTTCCTGCAACAGCAGGATGTCGGGCTGTTCGTCGCGAATCACCCGCGCCACTTCGTCGAGGCTAAAGGCCATGTCTTCGACGGTGGGGCGATCGTCCGGGCCGCTGCCGTCCGGGGTGTCGTACCAGAACACGTAGTTCTTGCCGGCCAGGTATTGCACATTCCAGGTCATGACCTTGAGCGCTTGCCCCGGTAACAGTGTCGGGGCGCGGGGTGCCACGCAGCTGACGGGCAGGGTCTCTTTGTCGGCAGGGCGCCAGGTCAGGCTGTAGATCAGCGCGGCCAGCAGGCCGGCGATGATCAACAGGCTCAACAGGGTTATGCGCAATAAACGGGTCATCGGCTCGGCTTATATGCGTGTCAGAAGAGCCACGGAGCATATCACCGCACGTCGGCGTCGCCACCGATCAGCATGAATAAACGAAACAGCACCACGCTGGTGAACAGTTGCAGGAAGCTGTGGGCGCTGTCCATCAACAGCCCCAGCAACGGCGCGGGCTCCGGATACGCCGCCACGCTGGCGCCCTTGAGCAGCCACAACGGCGTCATCACGCACAGCAGGCACACCAGGATGCGCCAGAAATGCCCGCGGGTCAGGCGAAAGCTTTCCTTCATCGCCGCCAACGCCGGCATGCCGCGCAGCACCAGCAGGTATTCGGCAAACGCCAGCACCACCATCAGCCACAAGCCCGGCAGGAAATACAGCGACAGCCCCAACAGAATCAGCAAGGTGCTCATGGCTGTCAGCAGGGCAAAACGCGGCCACAGGCTCAAGGCCATGGCCCACACGTCCTTGGTGCGCGGCGACTCGCCTCGGGTGCGGGCATCGAGAAACAGGATCAGGGCACCGGTGTACAGCGGGTACACCAACAAACCTACGACCACGCTGTAGCCGGGAAACGCATCCGGGCCCAGCGTGTGGTCCAGCACCTGTTGCAGCAAGGCTTCGAGGATCACCAATGGCAGGCACAGCTGGACGATGGCGCCCAGGTTGCGCTGGGTAAAGCGGAAGGAGTCGCGCAAAACGTCTAACGGATTCATCAGGGTCATCACAGGCCTGGAAGCAGAGGGCGACACTTTAACCGATCAGGGTCCAAGGGGCGCAAACGTAAACCTTGAGTAAAGACCATTGAAACAACTCGTAACATCCCCATAACTGGAAAGCCCCCAGCCTGATCACAGGCGGGACCGGAATTTTTATCGGCAATCTAACGAGGTCGCCATGAACAGCGAAGAGCAAACCCTGATCGATGGACTGTTTTCACGGTTGCAGCAAGCCGAAACGGACTCAGCCCCCCGCGACGCCCAGGCCGAAGCGCGGATCAAGGAGCATATGGCTCGCCAACCCGCGGTCGGCTACTACATGACCCAGTCGATTCTGGTACAGGAACATGCGCTGCAGAGTCTTGACGCGCAGAACAAGCAACAGGCCCAGCAGATCCAGCAATTGCAGGACGAGCTGCAACGGGCCAAGGCCACGCAACCTGCGCCGGCCAGCGGTGGTGGGTTCCTGTCGAGCATCTTTGGCGGCGGCTCCCGTGACCCACAGCCTGCGCCGAGCAACTCCGATGGCGGCTGGCGTGAACCGGCGCGGCCATCGTTCAACCAGCCAGCGCCCCAGCAGAACTATCAGCCGGCGCAAGCACCGGCAGCCGCGCCAGCCGGCAGTGGCTTCCTCGGTGGTGCCATGAAGACCGCCGCCGGCGTGGCCGGTGGGGTGTTGCTGGCCGAAGGGATCAGCAGCCTGTTCCATCACAACCAGCAACCGCAGGTGGTGGAAGAGATCATCGAACAACCGGCACCGGCCAGTGATTCAGGTAACTGGGGCAACGATGACCAGAAGTTTGCCGGCAATGACAGCTGGGGCAGCAATAACGCCGATAGCTTCGCCGACAGCGATTATTCCGACGATTCCTCTTCCTTTGGCGACGACGATTCCTTCGTCTGACACACCAGGCCCGGGGCGCTGCGGCGCTCCGGTCTGATTTTTTCCCGGAAACGCTCCCTTGGCTGGCATACTGGCGCCCTTTCCGGGCGCTGGCGCCTGGCTGTCCATGAGGAAGTGCGGTGAAAAAAATTGCAGTGTTCGCCGATGTGCAAAACCTCTACTACACCGTGCGCCAGGCCTATGGTTGCCACTTCAACTACGCCGCCCTGTGGGCTGACATCAGCGCGCGCGGGCAGATTGTCGAGGCGTACGCCTATGCCATCGACCGTGGCGACAGCAAGCAGCAGCAGTTCCAGCAGATCCTGCGCAACCTGGGCTTTACGGTAAAACTCAAACCGTATATCCAGCGCAGCGACGGCTCGGCCAAGGGCGACTGGGACGTGGGCATCACGCTGGACATCATGGACGCCGCCGACCATGTCGACGAAGTCGTATTGGCCTCTGGTGACGGTGATTTCGACATGTTGCTCGAACGCATCATCCACAAGCATGGCGTGCGGGCCGTGGCCTACGGCGTGCCGGGGCTGACGGCCAACTCATTGATACGCGCCGCCAGCCACTACGTGCCGATCGAAGGCGCGTTGTTGCTTAAATAGATCGTAGAACGGAGTTGGAACAGGTTTGGAACGTATAGCGGTCATCGACTTTGAAACCACTGGCATCACCCCCAGCAGCCACTGCCGGGCCACGGAGATTGGCGTGGTCATCCTCGAGCGTGGGCAGATCGTGGACCGCTACCAGAGCCTGATGAACGCCGGTGTGCGCGTACCGGCCTTTATCGAACAGCTCACCGGCATCAGCAACGCCATGCTGCGCAGCGCGCCACCGGCTGAACGGGTGATGAACGAAGTCAATGAGTTCGTCGGCACCACGCCCTTGATGGCACACAACGCCGCGTTCGACCAGAAGTTCTGGGACTTTGAGCTGGGCCTGATCCGCCGCACCCGCCTGCAGAAATTCGCCTGCTCCCTGCTGCTGGCCCGCCGCCTGATGCCGGCGGCGCCCAACCACAAGCTCGGCACCCTCAACACCTACGCCAAACTGCCCCACACCGGCCAGGCTCACCGGGCGCTGGCGGATGCGGAAATGGCCGCCAACCTCACCGCGCACCTGGCCCAGGAACTGCGTCAGACCCACGGCCTGCGTGAACTGTCCCATGACCTGTTGTGCACCTTGCAGAAAGTGCCTGCCGCGAAGATCAATGAGCACCTGAAGAAACATCGCGGGTTCTGATCCAGCTACTGCCTCAAGAACACTGGAGTTCCAATGTGGGAGCTGGCTTGCCTGCGATAGCCATAAGTATCTACACAACGCTGTAACGGTCGACGGTAACCACGATGCGAAGCGAGTCGCTTTTGATCTTGATCTGCTTTTGATCTTAGGCGCCCCGTT